>CALQNE010000043.1 GCA_943331855.1 Bordetella parapertussis | reverse complement strand
ACGGCTACACCATCATGCTGGCTACCTTAGGCAACATGGCGATTAACCCGCACTTGTACAAAATGGACATTGATCCGGCCAAGGATCTAGCCGCCATTACGAACGTGGTGGGCGTGACCTTTGTGTTGGTCGCACATCCGTCGCTACCTGCAAACAATGTTCAAGAGCTCATTACGTTAGCGAAACAGAAGCCAGGCAAGCTCAACTATTCTTCTTCAGGCATGGGTGGTGCACCGCATCTGGCGATCGAATTGTTAGCAAGTATGACCGACACCAAATTTACGCACGTACCGTACAAAGGTAGCGGACCGAGCTTTACTGATTTAGTGGGCGGTCAAGTTGATTTCACAATGGATAGTCTTGTGCAATCATTGCCACACATCCAATCAGGACGTTTAAAGGTGCTGGCGGTACTGGGTGCCAATCGCTCGCCTGTGTTGCCGAATGTGCCAACGGTGGCCGAATCGGGTGTACCAGGCTACGACTTTACAAACTGGTTTGGATTTGTCGCACCGGCGCAAACGCCTAAAGACATCATTGCAAAACTACATCAAGATATTGCCGGCGTTTTAGCGCAACCAGACCTTCGCGGACAACTTGAAAAAATGGGAACTGAGGTCATCGCGAGTACTCCCGAACAATTTTCGCGGCAAATCAAAGAAGATACTAGCAAATGGGCGAAAATCGTGAAAGAAAGAAACATTAAAGCTGAATAGATTTTCGACGGCCAATTTCCCATCGACAGCGTTAGCCCATACAATCACGGCTTGTGGTTTATTGAATGTGATTGAATGAAAACTGATAAGGCCTTGCCTGCCCTGACCCTTGGTGCGATTGGCGTTGTCTTCGGCGATATCGGAACCAGCCCCCTTTATGCGCTGAAAGAAATCTTCAGCGGTCATCATCCGCTGCCAGTGACGCCAGAAAATATTCTCGGCCTACTTTCAATGGTTTTTTGGGCAATCATGGTGCTGGTGTCGATTAAGTATGTCGCCATCATCATGCGCGCAGATAATCGAGGCGAAGGCGGATCGCTCGCTTTACTTGCACTAATTACCTCTCGTCAAAATCCCGCCTGGCTCAGCTGGATCCTGACAATGCTGGGTATCTTTGCGGCTGCGCTGTTCTATGGCGACAGCATGATCACCCCTGCTATCTCAGTCCTATCGGCCGCCGAAGGGCTGGAAATTATCGCCCCATCCCTCAAAGACTTTGTCATTCCAGCAACCGTGATCGTACTCACCGGTTTGTTTATGATCCAAAAACGGGGAACAGGAATCGTTGGCTTATTTTTTGGCCCGGTCATGATCGTTTGGTTCACCGTATTGGCGGGTCTCGGAATCGCTCAGATCATTCGACACCCCGAAGTACTGGTCGCTTTAAATCCCTATTACGCTTTTCAATTTATTAGCGACTTCCCCAAACTGGCCTTCCTAGCGCTGTCTGCGGTCGTGTTAGCCGTCACTGGCGGTGAAGCGCTTTACACAGATATGGGTCATTTTGGTCGCTCGCCCATACGGCTGGCTTGGTTTGGTTTCGTTTTACCTGCGCTGGTGTTGAATTACTTTGGACAAGGCGCCCTACTCCTGCATGACCCGCAGGCCATTCGCAATCCGTTCTACCTGCTCGCGCCAGACTGGGCACTGATACCAATGGTTGCACTTTCAACCGTCGCCACCGTGATCGCATCCCAAGCGGTGATCTCCGGCGCCTTTTCAGTCGCCCGCCAGGCAGTGCAAATGGGGCTGTTACCGCGCATGGCCATTATCCATACTTCAGGAAAAGAGGAAGGACAGATCTATGTGCCCTTTACGAACTGGACGCTTTATGTCTCAGTCGTTGCCTTGGTCATCGGTTTTAAATCGTCTTCAAATTTAGCAGCAGCGTACGGTATCGCAGTAACCGGCACCATGCTCATCGACACTATTTTGATCGCGTTTGTCATGCGTTTATTGTGGCGGTGGAACTGGTTTTTTGTCATCTTGGTGGCAGGCTCGCTATTCATCATTGACATCGCATTTTTCTCAGCGAATGCACTTAAGATTCCTGAAGGTGGTTGGTTTCCGCTTGCAGTAGGTGTTGTGTCGTTTACGGTGTTGACCACTTGGCGTCGAGGTCGCAAGCTGATTAATGATGAACTCGCGCAAAGCAGTATGCCGCTCGAATCTTTTATCGAGTTCACAGGCGATGTGCATCGCGTCAAAGGCACTGCAATTTTTATGACCAGTTCGCCCAACGGGGTGCCCTCTGCACTGTTGCACAATCTAAAGCACAATCAAATTTTGCATGAACGTGTGGTTTTAATGACCATCAAAACTGCAGATTCGCCTTTCGTTAAAAATTCGAATCGCGTTGAGATTCAAGATTTGGGTAAAAACTTTAGCCGCATCATTGTGACCTATGGTTTTATGCAAAACCCAGATGTTCCGCGCGCACTTCAGTTATGCGACCCCCTGGGCATGAGCTTTGACATGATGTCGACCACTTTTTACTTGGCGCGTGAAACGATCGTACCTGCTCGTAAAAGTAGTTTCATTTCAATACGGGCACAAATTTTTAGAGTCATGTCTAAAAATGCAACTAGTGCCACTGACTTTTTTAAAATTCCCGCCAATCGTGTTGTCGAACTCGGCACACAGATCGTGATTTAACCGCGAGTTCTTTAGCCAAAGAGACCCTATGCCCCTCACACACTTAGAGTTTCGTAGCGACAACTGTGGGCGCGCCGCACCCGAGTTAATCGAGGCCTTGGTGCAAGCCAACGTCGGTTCGGTTCTTGGCTATGGTGGCGACGAAATCACAAAACAGTTAAATGCCAAGTTCAGTACCTTGTTTGAGCAACCGGTGCAGGTGTTTCCAGTCCCAACGGGCACGGGCGCAAACGCTTTGGCACTGGCTGCAGTGGGCACTTCTTTTGGCGCAGTTTATTGCAGCCCCGAGGCCCATATCAACACCTCAGAATGCAACGCGACAAGTTTTTTTGGTAGCGGCCTAAAGGTCACCCCTGTTAGTGGTGTTGACGGAAAAGTTGATCCAACTGCGCTTGAATATGCAATTCTGAATTCTGGCAAAGGCCTGGCGCACAAAAACCAACCAGAGGCCGTGAATTTGGTGCAAGCCACCGACATGGGTGCGGTCTATTCTGTTGCTGAAGTCAAGGCCATCAGCGCTATTGCGCACGCCAACGGATTAGTCGTGCACATGGATGGCGCACGTTTTGCATATGCACTTGATACACTGGGTTGCTCACCCGCCGAGTTAACCTCAAAAGCGGGCGTTGACCTTTTATCCTTTGGCGTAACGAAAAATGGTGGGCTGCTAACAGACGCGATCGTGGTGTTTAACCCGGCCGTTGCAAAAAATATTGGTTTTCATTTGCGTCGCGCAGGCATGATTTGGTCAAAGATGCGCTTTGCCTCAGCGCAAGTATTGGCTTACGTCACTGACGATCTCTGGCTGCGCTTGGCCAAGCAATCAAATACTGCCGCGCTTGCCATCGCTCGCGGAATTGAAAAGCTCGACGGCGTTAAGCTCTTGGCACCCGTTCAGGCAAATGAACTGTTCGTACAAATGAGTGCTAGCGCGATTGATCAACTTATTGCCGCGGGTGTGTTGTTTTACCGTCGTGGCCCCACGCTCTTTCGCTTGGTATGTCGCTGGGACACCACTCAAGAAGAGATCGCTCAGTTGATTTCGCTCATTGACCGCTTTAAAAATCAATAAAAATAGGTTAAACCTTTAGTCTGTCTGTGTAAAAGTATTGCATTGCATTTCAAAATAATAATGAAAGGGACAAGCATGCGATTTCAAACAAATATCATTTCCGTTTTTTTTGCAGCACTATGCATCAGCAACGTCAGTTCAGCGTATGCGCAAACCTATCCGTCAAAACCGATTCGTGTTATCGCGGTGAATGCCGTAGGCTCGGGCGTTGATGCCATCGTTCGTAATCTCACTGCAGTGCTGACCAAATCGCTTGGGCAGCCCATCGTCGTCGAAAATATCGCAGGTGCGGGTGGATTAACCGGTTCACAAATGTTGGCACGTGCACCCGCCGATGGATACACACTTGCGGCAGTGTCTTCTCAATACACAATCATTCCGCACCTTTATGCAAATCTGGGCTTTGATCCCGATAAAGACATTACGCCGATTGCCTTACTGTCAGGTATCCCGATGGTGCTAGTGACACGCCCAGCCTTCCCTGCCAACACAGCGGGTGAACTGGCGGCGCTGGCCAAGCGCGAACCGTTCAAATACACACTCTCTTCGGGTGGAGTGGGCAGCGCGCAGCATTTGGCGGGCGAAGAACTGCAGCAACTGGGGCAATTCAAACTCACGCATGTGCCCTACAAGGGTGGCGGCCCAGCGGTACCGGATTTGGTGTCCGGGAATGTTGACGTTGGATTTTTAGCCGTAGCGACCGTATCCAGTCTGGTACAGTCTGGCAAGCTTAAGGCGCTAGGCGTAAGCACTGGAAAAAGCATAGAAATTCTTGCGCAGGTGCCGCCTGTGGGCCAATCGATTCCTGGGTTTGATGTTGAGCCTTGGTTGGCGCTGATTGCACCCGCTAACTTACCCAAGGCTGTGACAGAAAAACTTAAAACTGAAGTTGAGGCCGCAATTAAAAGCGAGAGTTTTCAATCTTTTATCAAACAACAAGGTTCACCACTCAAAACGATGACCGTCGATGAGTTAAAACATTTTTTTGCGGACGAGTCACGCAAGCACGGCGATCTTGTGAAGACGTCGGGTGCAAAATTACAATGACTAACATCACTTAAAGGACCGCAATGAACGATAAAGAACGCTTTGAGTTAGGCACAAAAATTCGACGAGAAGTTTTAGGCGATGAACACGTCAACAAAAACCTTGCCAGAAAATCTAACGCTGAATATCAAGAGATAATTACCAAACTTGCTTGGAGTGAAGTCTGGTCGAGACCAGGACTGCCCAGACATACGCGTAGTTTGCTGAACATTGCCATGCTGACTGCGCTTAATCACCACGCAGAACTTGCACTGCATATGAGATCAGCCAAAAATAACGGCGTCACCCCTGCAGAAATTCGCGAAGTCCTGATTCAAACTGCAGTCTATTGTGGTGTTCCCGCTGCGGCGTCTGCCTTTGCCACCTACAACTCGATTTTTCCGGATGATCCTGCTGACGAGTAGGGATTTTTGTGTAGAAGCACAGCAGTCAAACAAAAAGGGTTAGTGTCTTGTGAACACTAACCCTTTGATATATCTGGTCGGAACGGAAGGATTTGAACCTTCGACCCCTTGCACCCCATGCAAGTGCGCTACCAGGCTGCGCTACGCCCCGAAAGATCGTAAGTATAGCAGAGCCTAGCGCT
This sequence comes from Bordetella parapertussis, assembly GCA_943331855.1. Taxonomy (GTDB): domain Bacteria; phylum Pseudomonadota; class Gammaproteobacteria; order Burkholderiales; family Burkholderiaceae_B; genus Zwartia; species Zwartia parapertussis_H. Next base: position 11,158 of record CALQNE010000043.1, on the reverse strand, counting down.
ACCTTAGATCGAGCTGTCCCTTCGTAGCGTGTGCCGCCGTTGCCTGTTTGAGTAGTTCTTGAATACTGTTTAACTCAGAGCGTAACGACTGCAATTCAACCGCACTTAAGCGTACTGCTGCATCTGGATCTTGTGGTGTCTCGCGACCTTCACTTAAGCGATTACGTGCGCCGCTGATCGTAAAGCCCTGTTCGTAAAGCAGTTCACGAATCTTACGAATTAATAAGACTTCATGATGTTGGTAGTAGCGACGATTACCCCGTCGCTTGACTGGTTTTAATTGAGTAAATTCTTGCTCCCAATAGCGCAGAACGTGCGGCTTCACACCACATAAATCGCTCACTTCACCGATTGTGAAATAGCGTTTCGCTGGTATTGGCGGCAAGACAACGGCTGATTCTGGGATGGACATGTACAGGGTAGATGCAAAAAAACGTTAAAAATCGATACAAGGACAACGCACGGCCTGTTTTTATACCTCAGTTTGCAAGGTTTCGGGGTGTTCGACAACACCTTTTAATTTTTGACTCGCATGAAAAGTAACGACCCGTCGAGCGGCGATTGGGATTGTTTCGCCCGTTTTGGGGTTTCGCCCAGGACGGGGCGGTTTATTGCGCACCTGAAAATTACCAAATCCTGAAAGCTTCACGGGCTCACCGCGGGCCAACGCATCGCGAATTTCTTCGAAAAAAGTATCGACGATATCTTTTGCTTCACGCTTATTTAACCCGACACGTTCGAACAGCATTTCAGCCAGTTCGGCCTTGGTCAGTGTGCGAGATTCTGCTAAAGAATGTTCAATTGTCATTTTTTAAGTTCCGACATTCTGGTTTAACGCGGGCGGGCTTGATGAGTCGTTTCAAGCGCAGTTCGTATCTTCGTCATACAAAGATCAACTCGACCGTCATCGAGCGTGACCTCAGTGTCTTGCAATGAGACCCTAAATGCAAGACTCTTTTCGTTTGTAGCAACTTTTGCAGGATCACGCCAGAGGTCAAAGAGGCCAACATGCTGCACCACAGCAAGCGCCGGGTCAGACTTCACCGTTTGGGCAATGGTATCCAGCAAAGACTGCACAGACTGTTCAGCCGACACCCAGATTGCCAAGTCGCGCTGCACCATCGGTTGGCGTGACAACTCTTGAACCAGAGGCATCGGCAAGGCCGCCAAAGACTCAAGGGAGACTTCAAACAAGATCGGTGCCGTTGGTAACTCTTGCTGCTGAACCCAGCGAGGATGCAACTCACCCAGCCAGCCAATCACCTGCGTACCTAATTCAATACGGGCACTTCTACCTGGGTGCAACAAAGCATGTTGCGCGGGTACAAATCTCAGTTGCTTGGCTTGAGCGCTGAAGAGCACTTCAAGATCACGCTTTACATCAAAGAAATCAATGGCACGACTGGGTGTTCCCCACTGCTCTTCTGTGACAGGCCCCCAAGCGGCTGCGGCTAACAGTTGAGGCTGACGCACTGCCGCGACGGTTAAGGGGCCATCTTTAATCGACAGGTCACGCACGTAAACTCGGCCAAGTTCAAACACACGAACACGCGTCTGTTTACGATTCGCGTTGTAACGGATATTGGCCAACAGGCCCGGCAATAACGATGAGCGCATCACGGCAAGTTGGCTCGCAATTGGATTCAATAATTGAATCGGATCAGCGTGCCCTAATAAATCCGTTTCCCAGCTTTTCTCGACAAACGAAAAATTAATAACTTCTTGATAATCGAGTGCCGCAATTTCAGCGCGTACGGTATGTGCCGAACGCGTTGTTTCTGGCGTCATGCGCATTTGCGCAGCTGCCATTGGCGGTACTGCGGGGATACTTTCAAAACCTACAATGCGGGCCACTTCTTCAATTAAGTCTTCTTCAATCCGGATGTCGAAACGGTACGAAGGTGGAGAGACAACAAATTGATCGCCCTGTATTTCAAACGAAAACCCCAAACGCTTAAAGGTTTGTGCAACTTCGTCTTGACTGACTTTTACCCCTAACACGCGATGACAACGCGACAGTCGCATGGTCACGGATTCACGTTTGGGTAAATTCACATGCTGATCATCGATTGGGCCAGCTTGTCCGCCGCAAATATCCAAAATCAACTGAGTGATCAGATCAAGATGCTCGGGAATGTTTTCAAAATCTACCCCACGCTCAAAACGATGACTAGCCTCAGAGTTTAATTTCAGTTTTCGCGCGCGACCGGCAATCGCCTCTGGCCACCAAAAGGCAGCTTCAACATAAATATTTTTTGTATCGAGCGATACTGCTGTTGAAGAGCCACCCATAATGCCTGCCAGGCTTTCGGGTACACCGGCACTTGCAATCACCCCCATCGAGGCATCGAGCGCAATAGTTTGCTCGTTGAGCAAAGTGAGTGATTCTCCGGCGCGAGCCCAGCGCACTTCAATCGCTTGCTCGGGCATCCGATCCAAATCAAACACGTGTGTTGGACGACCAAGCAACAGCATCACATAATTCGAAATATCAACCAAGGCTGTCACCGAGCGTTGCCCTGCTCGCGTAAGGCGTTCAACCATCCAGTCGGGTGTTTGCGCACGAGCGTTCACACCGCGCACGATACGGCCCGCAAAACGGCCGCATAGCTCTGGAGCCTGAACCGTAACAGGAATGACCTCAGTTAAGCTCGGCTGGATGGCCGCTGCGTGAGGCTGAGACAAAGGAGTGCCAGTTAACGCTGACACTTCACGTGCGATGCCTAGAATCGATAAACAATCAGCACGGTTAGGTGTTAGCTTTAAGGTGAACAAAGTGTCGTCAAGCGCGAGAGCCTCGCGAACACTCGCGCCGACCTTTGCGTCTGCGGGTAATACGAGAAGGCCTGCATGCTCTTGTGATAAGCCCAATTCTTTGGCTGAACACAGCATGCCAAAAGACTCGACTCCACGCATTTTGGCAACACCAATATTCATCCCGCCAGGCAACGCTGCGCCTACGGTTGCGAGGGGCACTTTGAGACCGGCCGCGGCATTGGGCGCGCCACAAACAATTTGCAAGGGCGCAGCTGCACCGATATCGACCATACATACGCGCAACTTATCTGCGTTAGGGTGAGGCTCTGCAGTTTGAATAAGTGCCACGACGACGCCTGAAAAAGCCGGTGCAACCGGCGAGGTCTCTTCAACCTCCAGGCCAGCCATTGTTAAACGATGTGATAACTCATCGGTCGATATCGCCGGATTACACAGGGTGCGCAGCCAAGACTCAGAAAATTGCATAGTGAACCGTATCGGTTTAAAAATTAATCGTTGAACTGTCGTAGAAAGCGCAAGTCGCCTTCAAAGAATTGGCGCAAATCATTTACGCCATAGCGCAACATTGTCAGCCGCTCAAGGCCTGAACCAAAGGCAAAGCCAATGTACCGTTCTGGATCTAGACCAAAATTACGAATCACATCAGGATGAACTTGACCCGAGCCAGAAATCTCAAGCCAGCGCCCTTTGTTGGGCCCCGAAGTAAACATCATGTCAATTTCGGCTGAAGGTTCGGTGAACGGAAAAAACGAGGGCCTAAACCGTAACTCAAGATCATCTGTTTCAAAGAAACAGCGCAAAAAGTTTGTATACACACCCTTTAGGTCAGCAAACGAAATGTTTTCGTCAATCCAAAGACCCTCGACCTGATGAAACATTGGCGAGTGCGTTGCATCGCTATCCACTCGATACGTGCGGCCCGGTGCAATCACTTTAATCGGTGGCTTATGCATGCGTGCATAACGCACTTGCATCGGGCTCGTATGGGTTCGTAACAAAAGCGGCAAACCTTGAGCATCGTTCATGTCAACGTAAAACGTATCCTGCATTGAGCGTGCAGGATGGTTCTCAGGATTATTAAGCGCGGTAAAGTTGGTCCAGTCGTTTTCGATTTCAGGGCCATCGGCCACATCAAAACCAATCGATCTGAAAATTGCCTCAACACGCTGCCAGGTACGGATAACGGGGTGAATGCCGCCTTTTCCGTGACCTCGACCGGGCAAGGTCACATCAATTGTTTCTGCCGCCAAACGCAGATCGAGTTCAGCCTGCGCCATCGCGGCGCGACGCGCATTTAATAAGCCTTCAACCTGCTGCTTGATGGCGTTGATGCGGGCACCTTCAGTGCGCTTGGCTTCGGGATCCAGCTTGCCCAAGCCTTTCATGAGCTCGGTGAGCGAACCCTGTTTGCCCAAAAAACGCGCCTTGGCATTTTCGAGTGCAGCCGCATCTGAAGCTTGCGCAAATTGCACACGGGCCTGTTCAATCAGGTCATCGACCGTATCAGCCATTTCTATAACCTTGGTGAAATCACATCTTTTAAATGCAAACGGAGCCCAACGGCCCCGTTTGCAGATACAACTTGTCAGTGCTTAAGCAGCCAACGCTGTTTTTGCCTGATTCAATACGGCAGCGAAACCAGCTTTGTCATGAACGGCCATGTCGGCCAAGACTTTGCGGTCAAGCTCGATTGAAGCTTTTTTCAGGCCAGCGATAAACACGCTGTATGTCACACCGTGCTCACGCACTGCTGCATTGATACGGGCAATCCAAAGCGCACGAAATGTACGCTTTTTATTGCGACGATCACGATAGGCATATTGGCCAGCACGCATAACTGCTTGCTTGGCAATACGGAACACATTACCGCGGCGACCACGGTAACCTTTAGCTTTAGCAATAACTTTTTTGTGACGGGCTCGGGCCGTTACACCACGTTTTACGCGAGGCATGTTTTATCTCCCTAAGCGAATGGCATCATGGCTTTAACTGAAGCCACGTTTGATTTGTCGACCGCTGCCGACCCGCGCAACTGGCGCTTGGTCTTAGTGGTTTTTTTGGTCAGGATGTGGCGTTTGAACGCTTGACCCCGCTTGATCGATCCGCTGCCGCGAACCTGAAAGCGCTTCGCAGCACTTTTCTTGGTTTTCATCTTAGGCATTTCAGTTCCTGTTACTTAAATTGTGCTCTGTAGGTGCCTGGCATGTTGCTCAATTTGCTGATTTAGACAAATCGACCGCCAGTCTTGTTAACCCAAGATCCACTTTTTGACTTCACGTACATTTGTTTCTCTGCAGGTTTTGCAGGAAAGCCTTTGATTATATGACAAATTCTGTGGTTTTGCACACTCGAAGGTCGAAAGCCTTGATGCCATCATGGATTAGCCTATTGTGTCAGTTGCTGTCGGTACTGAAATGCCTCGGCAAAATGCATGACATCGATCTGATTTGAGGCACCGAGGTCGGCGCAGGTGCGCGCAACCCTGCGAATTCGCTGGATTGACCTCGCGGAAAGATGATGCCGCTTGATAACACTGCTAAGCATATCTGAGGCATTGGACGTCATTGCGCAACATTCAGCGAGGTCACGGTCAGAGAGCCTTGCATTGACTGTTTTTTGCCGTTTGAACTGCGCGACGCGCGCTTTCTCGACCCGTATGCGTACTGCAGCTGAGGGCTCCCCAGGTGGGAGCTCTAGCCAGTGTTCGTCGTTTAAAGTCAGTGACACGAACAGATCAATTCGATCCATGACGGGTCCAGAAATCCGATCTTGATACCCTGCAATTTGTTCAGGTCGGCATTTACAACGACCTTGAGGATGCCCATGCCACCCGCATGGGCACGGGTTCATCGCAGCCATAAGCTGAAAATCTGCCGGAAATTCGACTTTAAGCTTAGCGCGCGCAATAGAGACCGAAAGATTTTCAAGTGGCTCACGTAAAGCTTCACGCACCCGTCGTTCAAACTCAGGAAATTCATCCAAAAAAAGAACACCCTTATGCGCGAGCGTGACCTCTCCGGCCCGAGGCGTTGTTCCACCCCCAATAATCGCAGCCATTGAGGCCGAGTGGTGAGGCGCTCGAAATGGTCGCTGGCCCCAGGGCGCATCAGGAGCCCCGGCAAACGCAGAAACGGAGGCAACCTCCAAGCATTCATCTTGTGTGAGTGCCGGCAAAATGCCACCTAAGCGTTTGGCCAGCATGGTCTTGCCAACACCAGGTGTGCCCGAAAACATCAGACTATGGCCACCCGCAGCTGCAACCTCAAGCGCGCGACGTGCCATCAGTTGTCCGCGCACATCGGATAAACACAGTGCAGGTGTCACCGCGAGCGTATTGGTCGAAGGCTCAGACGAAATCAATCGTTGCTTTCCATTGAGGTGCTGTACTACCCCCATCAAACTATCCGCGCCCAGGACCCGCAAGCCGGGTACCCGCGCAACTTGTCTTGCGTTAATCAATGGCAAAAGCAAGCTCATCTCAGGCTGGCTGCGCGCCACGGCCAACGCGATCGCAATCGCACCTTTAATTGGCGAGAGCCTGCCCGTTAAAGACAGCTCGCCCGCGATCACCAGTTTCGCTAACGTGGCCTCTGAAGGCTTGGCATCTGCACTGCGCTTGAGCTCAGGCATGTCGATCTGCCCAGACACCAATAGGACGCCTAGCGCAATCGGTAGATCAAAACGTCCAGATTCTTTAGGCAAATCTGCAGGCGATAAGTTGACGGTGAGGCGGCCTGCTGGAAACTCAAACCCACTGCTTAAGATCGCTGCTCTGACCCGTTCGCGACTTTCACGCACTTCTGCATCCGCCAAACCAACTACGGTAAAACTGGGGAGACCATTACTTAAATGGATTTCTACCCGAACCGGTGGAGCGTCCATCCCGTATAGCGAACGACTCATCAATACTGCTAAGGCCATCGTACTCTCTAAAAAATCTGGAGTATGGCGCTAAGCCTGTATTCTGCCTACCGAGGGATCATATTGCGCGCCTCGAAGTAATCGCAGCCGCATTGACCTAACTACTTGAATACAAGTGCTTCAGGGGTGTCCGCTTTCTAGAAGCGTGATGCGTTGCTCAAGTTGTTGGATTTGCAACTCGAGCGTTTGTGCACGCTCTTGCACGCGTTTCAGCATATCCACTTGTATATCAAACTCATCACGCGTGACGAGATCCATTTTGTTAAAAGCCTGACCCATAAACGCCTTCACGTTACGCTCGATCTCGGCGGCCGGACTGCGTGCAATCAGTTCGGAAACATTTTTTTGAAATTCTTCAAACCAGGCGTTTTTTGCAATCATTATGCTCTCGCTCATCAAGACTCGTGACAAACCATTTTACTCTCGACTCGGCAAGTGATGCGTTGTTTCAGTGATACAGCGTAGCCGGATCAATTTCGAGTGCGCGGTTCAACGCAATCGCGACTTTGTGTCGCAACGCATTTGAATGCGCCTGACGAATTTCGCGTTTGACATCAAGCAGCTGTTGAGCATGCATCGAGAATTGCGTTAACCCCAAGCCTAATAACAAACGCGTTAAGCGCGGATCTCCGGCCATTTCGCCACAAACGGAGACGGGCTTGCCAACACGCACACCGGCATTAATCGTATTTGCAATAAGTCGCAGTACTGCAGGATGCAGGGGGTCGTACAACGCAGCCACTTCATTATCTGCACGATCAATTGCCAAGGTGTATTGAATTAAATCGTTCGTTCCAATTGATAAAAAATCAAGCGCATCTGCAAAGGGTTCAATCGCAATTGCCGTGGCAGGGACCTCTACCATCGCGCCGATTAAAATATTTGTGTCGTAGGCTTGGCCACGCTCATCGAGTTCACGTTTTGCTGACGCAATCGCCGCACGTGTTGCAAGCACCTCGTGCATGTGCGCCACCATCGGTATTAAGATCCGAACGTTGCCATGGGCCGAGGCTCGCAAAATTGCGCGCAATTGTGTTGCAAACAGGTCTGGATGCGCCAAGCAATACCGAATCGCACGCAATCCTAAGGCTGGATTGGTCGCCACCGTTGCCTCACCGTCTAACGCCTTATCCGCGCCAATATCCAAGGTGCGAATCGTCACGGGTCGTTGTTGCATCGTCATGACGACACTTAGGTAGGCTTGATACTGTTCTTCTTCGGTCGGCAGCTCACTGCGCCCGATAAATAGAAACTCACTTCGAAACAAGCCGATACCGTTCGCACCGTTGGCTAATGCCAACTCGGCCTCATCCGGCAACTCGATATTGGCCTCTAGCGAAATCTGAATGCCGTCCAGCGTCTCGGCGGGCACATCTTTTAACAAAGAGAGTTCGGCGCGTTCATCTTGGTGAATTTGTTGAAGACGTCGATACTGTTCTAGCGCCTGCCGCGATGGATTGACCAGTACCGTTCCATGCGCCCCATCAACAACGACCATGTCGCCGTCAGAGACAAGAGACCGGATGTGTCCGAGTGCGACAACAGCCGGCACGCCCAAGCTACGCGCCACGATTGCAGTATGTGATGTTGCGCCGCCTAAATCCGTTGCAAACCCTGCAAACCGGGCGCCACGCAAGCGAATCATATCTGCAGGTGAAATATCGTGTGCAACGACGATAAGGTGGTCTTCTGTATCTTGAGAGTGGTCTAGCTCAAGTCCACGCTTCGAACCCGAGAGTACTTGCAGTACGCGCTCTATCACCTGGCGAACATCCGAACCACGTTCGCGTAGGTATTCATCTTCGATCGCAGCAAATTGCTCGCCTAATATTTGCCCTTGTGTCGTTAGAGCCCATTCAGCGTTGTAGTGTTTATCTTCAATGAGCGCGAGAGCCTGATCCGCCAACAACGGATCGCTAAGCAACATACCGTGCACGTTGAGCAACGCCGCTAACTCTCGCGGGGCATCACTAGGAAGACCCTCAGCCATTTCATTTATTTCGTATTGAGTCGTGGCGAGTGCATCAGCGAGGCGTTTTTTTTCTAATAGAACCTGCTCTACCCCAATTCGGTAGTGCGATACCTCAAGCGCGGTGGCCCCCAGCACCACAACACGACCAATTGCATAACCACGAGCAACCCCCTGCCCATATAGGCACATCATCGGGCCGGCCAACTCTGTGGCCTGCGTTAGGTTATTGGCCTTCGCCGAACTTATCATCAAACAGCGCCTGAATTGCAACAAGGGCCTGATCAGCGTCACCGCCTGAGGCGTCGATTTTGACTGTGCTGCCAATCCCAGCTGCAAGCATCATCACCCCCATAATACTTTTTGCATTGACGCGCTGCGCGCCCTTTGAAATAAAAACATCGCTACTGAACTGTCCAGCAAGCTGCGTTAATTTGGCTGCAGCACGGGCATGTAAACCAAGCTTGTTTGAAACGATAATCTCTAACTGTGACATAAGCGAGTTCTATTTAAAATGGTGTCAGATTTTTTAATCTACTCGTAAAAGTGCATGCGTGGCACCCGCAAGGACACTTGTTGCGACATCCTCAAGACTAGCCTGCCGATAATTGATGGCGCGCAGCAACATTGATGCATTCACTCCACCCAGCACGCAGCACGGAACACCCGCAGCCTGTGCTAAATGACTAGCCTTAACCGCAATATTTGAGGGTGTCGCACCTGGCAGATCGGTCAAGACCAAGACGCCTTCGCCCTGATCGGCGGCAATGATCTGCTGAGCAAGGTTCGGCGCGCAATCTGAAGCACACTCGTTTGGCAAGATATCAGCCACCACGACCTCGGGCTCTCGTCCTAAGACGTGCTGCGCGCAGGCCGCCAGAGCAGAGGCCAATGGCACGTGTGCCACAATAAAAATGGTAATCATCTTAAGCGTTTTGCGTCTCAGCGCGAGAAGCAGATGAACCGGACAAGACCGCTCGTTCAAGCGCCTGTACAAAGAATTCAGCAACGTCAAACCCGGTTTGTTCGGTAATTTCAACAAAACATGTGGGGCTCGTTACATTTATTTCGGTGACATACTCACCGATGACATCGAGTCCAACCAACAACAGACCACGCGTGACCAATTGTGGTGCAATCTCGCGCGCGATTGCCCAATCGCGTTCAGTCAAGGGTTGCGCGACACCACGCCCACCAGCCGCCAGATTTCCGCGTGTCTCGCCCGCTAAGGGAATACGAGCCAAGCAGAATGGCACGGGTTCACCACCAATAAGCAAAATGCGTTTATCGCCTTGCTTAATCTCGGGGATATAGCGCTGCGCCATGATCGTACGCGTGCCATCATGAGTGAGTGCTTCGAGAATCGCATTGAGATTAGTCTCTTGCGGCGCTAAACGAAACACGCCAGTGCCACCCATACCATCAAGCGGTTTGACAATGACATCATGGTGCTCGATATGAAACGCCTTTAGGCGGTTCATATCGCGTGTGACAAGCGTAGGCGTTGTGAACTTTGCAAACTCTGTAATCGCGAGCTTTTCAGGATGATTACGAATTGCCGCACCGCTATTGAACACGCGAGCACCTTGGGCCTCGGCATACTCAAGCAGATGGGTCGCGTAAACATATTCCATGTCAAACGGTGGATCTTTGCGCATGAGTACCGCACCAAACTCATTCAGGGCGACATCTTGAGCGACAGACTCTTCATGCCACCAGGAATGGGCATGCAGATCAGCATTTGGAACCAGTGAAATAGGTGTAGCGTGCGCGTAGACGCGCCCAGCCTCAATGAAAAGCCCACCCTGCAAGACAACACTCAGTGAATGACCACGAGCAACCAATGCTCGCATCATCGCCACTGAGCTGTCTTTGTAAGCTTTTAAATCTGGTAACGGATCAATGACAAACAGTACGCGCATCGTTAGGCCGCTTCTGCTTTACCTACAGGCGTTTTTTTACGCGGCGATAACACCATCACCATTTGACGGCCTTCAAGCTTTGGCATGGCTTCGACAGACGCCATGTCCGTCAAATCATCACGTACACGTTCGAGTACGCGCATACCGAGTTCTTGATGCGCCATTTCGCGTCCGCGAAAGCGTAAAGTAACTTTGGCTTTGTCGCCTTCTTCAAGAAAGCGTTTCAGATTGCGCAGCTTGACTTGATAATCACCCTCGTCAGTGGCAGGTCTGAATTTGACCTCTTTAACTTGAATGATTTTTTGTTTAGCGCGGGCTTCAGCTAAACGTTTTTGTTCTTGGTATTTAAACTTGCCGTAATCCATTAACCGGCAAACGGGCGGTTCGGCGTTAGGTGCGATTTCAACAAGATCTACACCGGCTTCTTCAGCCATACGAACAGCTTCTAGTGTATTGACAATACCTAACTGCTCGCCTTCGATTCCTAGTAAACGCACGTCGGGAACGCGGATGTCACCGTTAATGCGATGGGGTTTTTCTGTTGCGATGTTGACGACTCCTGAGGGTT
>CALQNE010000042.1 GCA_943331855.1 Bordetella parapertussis | reverse complement strand
CCCCAGTCGGGCCGGAAAACAAGAAAGCACCGATCGGCTTTTCGGGACGACCCAGACCAGAACGTGCCATTTTGATGGCCGAGGCCAATACATCAATGGCACCATCTTGTCCGTACACGACTGTTTTTAAATCGCGTTCGAGCGTGGCCAACTTGCTGCGATCATCACTCGAGACTGATTGCGGCGGAATCCGCGCAATTTTTGAAACGATCGTTTCAATCTCGGTTTTGCCAATCACTTTCTTTTGTTTCGAACGGGGTAATAATCTTTGCGCTGCACCCGCTTCATCAATCACATCGATCGCTTTATCCGGCAGATGACGATCGTTAATATGGCGCGCGGATAACTCAGCAGCGGCAGTGAGTGCAGCACCTGAGTACTTAACGCCATGGTGTTCTTCAAAGCGCCCTTTCAGGCCACGCAAGATCTGAATCGTTTGCGCCACACTTGGCTCGGGCACATCAACTTTTTGAAAACGTCGCGACAGCGCAGCGTCTTTTTCAAACACGCCGCGAAACTCTGTATACGTGGTTGCACCAATGCAGCGTAACTGCCCCGAAGACAGCGCTGGTTTAAGCAGATTCGAGGCGTCTAGCGTGCCACCCGAAGCTGAGCCCGCACCGATCAATGTGTGGATCTCGTCAATGAACAAAATCGCCTGCGGATTGTTACGCAATTGCTTAAGGACGCCTTTGAGACGTTGCTCAAAATCACCGCGATATTTCGTACCTGCGAGCAAAGCACCCATGTCGAGCGAAAACACTTGCGCGTCTTGTAGCACCTCGGGCACTTCGCTGCGTGTAATACGGTAGGCCAAGCCTTCGGCAATGGCGGTTTTACCCACACCGGCCTCACCCACCAAAAGCGGATTGTTTTTACGCCGGCGGCATAGTGTCTGAATCACGCGCTCGACCTCGTACTCACGCCCGATCAGCGGATCAATACGACCCGCGTTGGCCGCCGCATTCAAATCTTGAGCGTATAGATCAAGTGGAGACTGACGTGCCTCTGCGCCTTGCTCTTCGCCATTACCAGGGGCTTCTTTCGCAGCAGGCGTTTCACCACCCGACGACTTGCTGATGCCATGAGACAAAAAGTTCACAACATCCAAGCGTGAAATGCCCTGTTGCTGCAGGTAATACACGGCGTGCGATTCTTTTTCGCCAAAGATTGCAACCAGTACGTTCGCACCCGTCACCGATTTTTTAGAAGAGCCGCCTGAGGACACGTGCATAATCGCGCGCTGTATCACCCGCTGAAAACCGAGCGTGGGCTGCGTGTCGACCTCGTTTCCGGCAGGAATCACGGGAGTATTGTCAGTCACAAATTTACGTAGATGCGAACGAAGTTCGTCTACGTTGGCCACACAGGCTTTCAATACCTCGATTGCCGCGGCATTATCTAAAAGCGAAAGCAGCAGGTGTTCAACCGTAATAAATTCGTGGCGAGCTGAACGTGCCTCGACAAACGCCATATGTAGGCTTACTTCAAGCTCTTGCGAAATCACAATTCCTCCGTCCTTCATCTGTCAGAGACGCCGTTAAAACATATTCTATGCTTTTCACGGCGCAATCGATACAACAAATAACAAACCTTTTAGGCCTGTGCTTTTCTGAGTTCATACTAAATCCGATTATGCATCGTCAGCGGGCTCTAAAACGCACTGTAATGGATGCTGCCGCGCGCGTGCATACTGCGAGACCTGTGACACGCGGCTAGCGGCGATGTCATGCGGATAAACCCCGCAGACGCCCTTGCCTTCGTGGTGAACCTGCAACATAACCCTGTAGGCCTCATCCGAGGTCTTACCAAAGAACTTTTCGAGGATATGCACCACGAACTCCATGGGTGTGTAATCGTCGTTGAGAAGTATGACCTTGAACATCGGCGGCGGTGCCGTTTTTGCGGTGAGCCTTTCTACAACAAGATCTGGGGGAAGTGAAACGCGGGTAGGCATAATCAGGTCGCAACGTCCAGTCTAAAGTAATCATTTTTGACACATATTCGGCACTTTCGTATCCAGTATTACCCTTGGTTTGGGTTTCAGGACTTGACGGCTTGCATAATTCTGCTCAATATCTCGCCATACTCAAGAATATTTGGGTTAAGAAACGCCGAAAGAACCATGATATTAAGTCAAAAAATCATTGGGCTTTCGTTCAGGTTATACATTGCATAAAGAGGCAGGCGGAATGTCAGACTCAGCTACAAATAACGGCCCAAAAGTTACCGGCACAGTAAAATGGTTTAACGATGCAAAAGGCTTTGGTTTCGTAACGCCCGATGACGGCGGCGAAGATCTTTTTGCTCATTTTTCAGCCATTGAAATGAACGGCTTTAAAACCCTGAAAGAAGGCCAAAAAGTGGCTTTTCAAGTAACTCAGGGCCCAAAGGGCAAGCAAGCCACAAATATAACTGCAGCTTAAACTAGGGGGGTGAATAACCCCTTAGGTTGTAGAGATGCAAAACATGTTCGTGCTTTTTAAGCAGCGCAGGTGGTTAGCTGCGCTGTTTATTTGCGTGGTTAATCTATTCGCATATCCAATAACTGCCTCAAGCCAGGGTGGGCCACCTAGTGCGCCCTTACCCATCAAACAGCTCACGGCCGGTATGCATTTAATTCAGGCCGAAGTCGCAAGCAACGACGCACAGCGCTCGCGTGGGCTCATGTTTCGCAAAGAACTCGCCCCCAACCACGGCATGCTGTTTGTCTTTGAGCAACCCAGTGTGCAGTGCTTTTGGATGCGCAATACGCTATTGCCCTTGTCGATCGCGTTTATTTTGGATGATGGAACCATCACCAATATTGCCGATATGGCACCCATGACCGAAAACTCACATTGTTCGACAACGCCCGTACGCTTTACGCTCGAGATGGAGCAAGGCTGGTTTGCGAAACGTGGGATTGTTGCGGGTAAAAAAATAGCGGGAATTCAATAATTCCCGCTACCTTCAAGCACCAAAAATCCTACTAGACCCGTTCAAGGACCATTGCGATTCCTTGCCCGACACCGATACACATCGTGCAGAGGGCATAGCGCCCTCCAGTCGCCTGCAATTGATGCACCGCTGTCATCACGAGCCGAGCGCCACTCGCGCCTAGTGGATGACCAAGCGCAATCGCTCCACCATGCGGATTCACACGCGGATCATTGTCAGCGAGCCCCAGCATGCGCGTCACGGCCAAGCCCTGGGCTGCGAACGCTTCATTCAGCTCAATCACATCCATCTGCTCAATCGATAGCCCCGCCAGCGCCAACACCTTCAACGTGGCAGGCGCCGGACCGACACCCATAATGCGTGGTTCAACACCTGCCGTAGCCATCGCAACCACACGTGCACGCGGAGTAAGCCCCTGCCGTTTAGCGCCCGCCTCGCTTGCCAGCAACATCGCCACCGCACCATCGTTGACCCCCGAGGCATTTCCGGCCGTCACTGAACCACCTTCACGCACAACACCTTTTAATTTTGCAAGTGCCTCAAGACTCGTTTGGCGAGGATGTTCGTCACGGCTCACCACAAGCGGGTCACCCTTCTTTTGCGGAATCGAGACCACTGCAATTTCGTCGTTGAAGAAACCCGACTTTTGCGCAGCGGCCGTTTTCTCTTGGCTCGCCATGGCAAAAATGTCTTGATCTTCGCGTGACACCTTGAATTGATCCGCGACGTTTTCGGCAGTTTCAGGCATTGAATCAACACCGTACTTGGCTTTCATCAAACGGTTCACAAAGCGCCAACCGATTGTCGTGTCGAAAATCGACGCGTTGCGCGAAAAAGCCGAGTCCGCCTTACCCATGACAAAAGGTGCACGAGACATACTTTCAACGCCACCGGCCAACATGAATGAAGCATCACCCGCACGAATCGCACGGGCGGCAGTGCCCACGGCATCCATTCCAGAGCCGCACAGGCGGTTGATGGTGCCACCAGGCACCTGAACCGGCAAACCCGCTAGCAGCGTCGCCATACGGGCAACGTTGCGGTTGTCTTCACCCGCCTGATTCGCACAACCCATCAGGGCATCATCGAGTTCTTCCCACTTGACCTGGGGATTGCGCTCAGCGAGTGCGCGAATGGGTACCGCAGCCAGATCATCCGGGCGCACCGTCGCGAGCGAACCCGCGTAGCGACCGAAAGGAGTTCGTAAGGCATCGCAGATGAACGCTTCAATAGACATGGCAAAGATCCTTGGATGAAATTTTTGGGCTGACGGTTTCGACCATTAATGTAGCCCAAAAAAAACCGACCCTCAGGTCGGCTTTTTTAAAACCCAGGCGACTTAGCCCAAATTTTTTGCTGCGAAGGCCCAGTTAGCCAGCGTCCAGAAGCTTTCGAGATACTTTGGACGTGCATTACGGTAGTCGATGTAATAAGCATGTTCCCAAACGTCACAGGTCAGCAAAGGCACATCAGCGGTTGTCAGTGGTGTCGCAGCATTGCTGGTATTCACAATATCAAGCGAGCCGTCAGGCTTTTTCACTAACCACGTCCAGCCCGAACCAAAATTGCCCGCAGCAGACTTGTTAAAGGCCTCTTTGAACGCGGCAACACTGCCCCATTTTGCATTAATGGCCGCAGCCAATTTACCGCTGGGCTCAGCGCCAGACGCAGGTGCTAACGAGTTCCAGTAAAAGGTGTGATTCCAGATTTGGGCTGCATTGTTAAAAACGCCACCGGAAGATTTTTTAACAATTTCTTCGAGCGAAGCGCTTTCAAACTCTGTGCCGGGAATCAAATTATTCAGATTAGTCACATAGGTTTGATGATGCTTGCCATAGTGAAACTCAAGCGTTTCTTTTGAAATGGTGGGTGCCAAAGCGTCGATGGCGTAAGGCAATGCGGGGAGCGTATGGGCCATTGCTGCAAAATCCTCTTGAAATGTGAGTCAGACAAAGAACAATCGTTATTGTATCGGACAGTCGGCTCGTAGCAAGACAAGCCTTGTCCCTAGCAGGGTTAAAGTCAGTTTTAACGCACCCGAACCTTCAGCTCGCCTTGCGCTAACGTCACTAACAGTACCTGATCACTCTGAGCATCGATCGCTTTTCGCAGAATTTGACCCGTTTCTGTGCGCACAATGGCATAGCCGCGCGCCAACGTATGCTCAGGGCTCAAGGCCCTGAGTTGCGCGCCCACGCTTTCGAGCCGTGTTTGCTGGCGTTCGAGCAGGCGCTGCTGACCCGCAGCAAGTGAGACCTCGGCACGCACAAGTCGCGCCTGTATCAAATTTAAATCGGGCAGAGCCGCCCCAAATCTTAAAGAACTGCGCGCATGTTGCGCACGCACACTTTGCAAACGCTTATCGATGGCTGAAACTAATCGACGCCCCAGGCTCGCAACCATTTCGACCTGATGCGCGACACGCTGGCTTGGCGGTACAACACCCGCCGCAGCGCGATCAACGCGCTGGGCCAATCGCTCAAGTTTGCGCGACAGTAACTGCTGTGCATACTGTGCGGCGCCCAACACACGCTCCAGGAGGGCCGCGCGGGTACCGCACACCAACTCGGCTGCGGCGGTTGGCGTCGGCGCACGCACGTCAGCCACAAAATCCGCGATCGTAAAGTCGGTCTCATGACCAACCCCCGAGACCACGGGGATGACACTGGCAGCAATATCTCGCGCAAGGGCTTCGTCGTTAAAGCTAAAAAGATCTTCGATACTGCCCCCACCCCTGACCAAGAGCAATGTATCCACCTCTTGCCGTTCGTTGGCCAGCGCCAACGCCTGCCTGAGTTGCAGCGCGGCGCCCGCCCCCTGAACCAAGGCGGGGTAGATCACCACAGGCACGTGCGGGGCGCGCCGCGCCAAGGCTGTGAGCACATCATGCAGGGCTGCCGCCCCCAACGAGGTAATGATGCCAATGGCTCGTGGGTAAGGCGCGGGCACCCGTTTGTTTTCGGCATCAAACAACCCCTCAGCTGCTAATTTATTTTTGAGGGCCATAAACGCCTCAAACAATGTCCCCAAACCTGCGCGCCGCAGTTGTTCGACCTGAAGCTGATACTCGCCACGCGCCTCGTAAAGGGTCACGCGCGCCTTAAGCTCAACCGAATCGCCTGACTTAGGGGTAAACCCTGTGGTCGCAGCTCGGCCGCGAAACATGACGGCCCGCACTGAGGCCGAGTCATCCTTTAGCGTGAAATACCAGTGCCCAGAAGACGCATTGGTAAAGTTCGAAATTTCGCCCCGAACCCAGCACACATCCAACTGATCTTCAAGCACCTGACTCACGGCTTGATTCAGCTGCGATACCGTCCAGAATTCTGCTTGTTTGAGTGTATTTGTGACCTGACTTTCAATTGTCATAAGGCTTCCAGACCAACTTCTATCCACAGAGCAAACAAATAACCTTTAAGTCTTTGTGACATAACAAATTATTTGCTTTTGTGTGATATTTAATTAAAAAAAAGATATAACCACTTGTTTTTAAACGAAATATATAAATATTACAAAAAAATGATCGTTTTTTGAGCAAACCGCTTAAAGCTAGTATTTTCCACGCTTTCCAAAGATGCACACAGAATTATCCACAACTCCTGTGGATAGTTTTATCGCAGTTGAACAGACTTGCCAATCACGACCATTGCCCCGTACGATATGAACCCGTGCGACGACTAATGACCCATCAGTCATCGTGTATTCTGCCCCCTCCACACGAGAGGTTTCCTTTGTTTTCAATTGTTTCTCAGGCTGGATGGCCAATTTGGCCACTTTTGGGCCTTTCCGTGGCCGGCCTTGCCATTATCATCGAACGCCTGCTTAGCCTGCAAACCCAGCGCATCATCCCGCCCGAGCTCACCGCTGAAGTGCTTCAGCTCGTGCGATCCGGCAGTGCAGATGCTCAAGCCATCGCAAAACTCAAAACATCGTCGCCTCTGGGCCTGGTGCTCGCCCAACTTCTGCTAAGCCGAAACCTGCCAGACGCCGAACTCAGACGAAGTGTCGAAGACGTTGGTCAAGACGTCGCGCACGCCTTAAATCGCTATTTACCCGGTTTGGCCATGATTGCCACGGTGGCACCTCTGATGGGGCTGTTCGGGACCGTGATCGGAATGATCGAGATTTTTGCCGCCTATCGCCCTGATGGTTCCGATCCGACCGAATTGGCGCGAGGCATCTCGATCGCCCTCTACAACACCGGTTTTGGCATATTAATTGCAGTACCCGCCGTCATTGCCCACCGTTATTTCAAATCGCGCGTTGATGGCCTTTTGCTAAGCCTTGAGCAGGCAACGCGTCACGTACGTGATGGCCTGAAGGCCTGACACGACATGCGCTTTCGTACATCCGATGACGAACCACTTGAAATCAATCTGATTCCCTTGATTGACGTACTGCTGGTGATGTTAATTTTTTTGGCCGCAACCACCACCTTCATGCGGCAACAAGCGCTCAAAATCACCTTGCCCCAAGCTTCGGCCGAGGCTGTCGCAATCCAAGGGATTGAAATAAGCATTCATGAATCTGGGCGCTTCGCGATTAATGGCGTATTACTCAACAATCCTGATGTTGCCACCCTGACTCAGGCCTTGCGCCAAGCCGCCCAAGGCCAAACCGACCCAAGCGTTTTGATTCGTGCCTCAGGAAACGCCGCGCATCAACTGGTCATCACTGCCATGCAAGCTGCACGACAAGCCGCGATTGGCAAAGTGCATTTCGCCACGCAGGCGAGCGATTGAAACAAACACGCATCCAAACAACGATCGCGCACTGGCTGCATCGGCAGTGGCAGCGATCTGGCCTCTTCGCCTGGTTGCTCTCTCCCTTTGCCTGTATCGCGACCGGGTACGTCTTTGCTAAACGCATGTGGTACGAGCTTGGTTTGGGCGATGTTTATCGCGCCCCTGTTCCCGTTGTCATTGTCGGCAATCTTTACGTAGGCGGCACGGGCAAAACACCCGTCGTCATCGCTCTGGTCAAGAAACTACAGGCCCTTGGCTGGCATCCCGGGCTAATTAGTCGTGGCTATGGTGCCAAACTTGACTCAAGCGCACGCGTTGGGCAGGGGGAACTTGATGCCAGCGTGATGGGTGATGAACCCGCCTTGCTCGCTGAACAGACGGGCGCCTGGATTGGCGTACATCCCAACCGGCGTCTGGCCTGCCAGGCACTTCTCAAGGCGGATCCTGCAATCGATATCATCGTTTCGGATGACGGCTTGCAGCATCTGGCGCTAGGCCGTGATATCGAAATTGTGGTGCAAGACGCGCGTGGCGTGGGCAACGGTTGGCTGATACCCGCGGGCCCCTTGCGCGAACCTGCCAATCGCCTGAACACCGTTGACGTTCTCATTACCCGTCAGGCCACGCCTCTCACGCCCTCCCATTCGACCGCTAGCACCCCCTCAGTGGATCAGCGCCCCCTTGAAACGACAATGTGGCTAAAAATTGTTTATATTCAGTCACTTGATAAAAAAATAAAGCTATCCGTAAATGAATTTATTAATTCACAAGAAAATAGGCATATAACCGCAATAGCTGGAATAAGTGAACCGGATAGATTTTTTAAATCCCTCGCTGAATCAGGCATTGTTTGCCAAAAGACCATTGGCCTTCCTGACCACTATCCGTTTGAGGCATCCTTATTTGCGCAGCAAACCACCGATTTGATTCTGATTACCGCCAAAGACGCGACTAAATGCAGCGCAGTGCGAGACGCTCGAATCTGGGTCGTCATTGCTGAGGCCGTATTTGCTGAAGATGCGTGGCTGCAGCAGATTTCGGCCCGCCTGGGACAAAGGCGCCAATCCAGCCCCGACTGATTACAATACTTCCATGGAAACTCGCTTACTCGATATTTTGGTCTGCCCGCTATGCAAGGGTCGCCTATACCTGAACGAAAGCCGCACAGAGCTGATCTGCCGGGGGGATCGCTTGGCGTATCCAATTCAGGATGGGGTACCCGTAATGCTAGAAGCGCAGGCACGCAGCATCGGAGCAGACGACGAAACTAACCTCCATGCCCTAAGCGGGATCAGTGATCCTGAGCCGGCCCCTGGCAATCGTAATTAACCACAGCAACCGAACTCGCCGTGACTGACCGTGCTGCGCCCTCTGTTCCGTCTGACACACCCTTTGTGGTGGTCATTCCGGCGCGCCAGGCCTCAACCCGGCTGCCTGGAAAAATGCTCGCTGACCTTGCGGGCAAACCCATGGTGGTGCGCGTTGCAGAACAAGCGCTGGCCTCAACTGCCTCGCGCGTGGTGATCGCAACAGATCACCCTCAGATTGCTCAGGCCGCGCACGACGCAGGGATTGAAGCCCTGATGACACGCGCCGATCATGCGAGCGGCACAGATCGTCTGTCCGAAGCGGTCGACCAACTTAATCTGACCGCCAACACCATCGTCGTCAACGTGCAGGGCGATGAACCCTTAATAGATCCGCGACTGATTAACCGCGTCGCCCAACAGCTGGCGCAAGATGCGCAGGTCGCCATCGCAACTTGCGCGACCCCGATCACTGATGCCGGCAGCTTCTTTAATCCCAATGTTGTCAAAGTTGTATGCAATCAGCGCGGGCACGCTTTGTATTTTTCACGTGCCCCCATCCCGTGGGATCGCGATTTTTTTAAAAACGAGCCGCGCACGCTCTCAACCGATTTCCCTGCCTTACACCACATTGGGCTCTACGCCTATCGGGTCGATTTCCTCAAACGCTTTCCAACACTCAGCCCGGGGGTTCTTGAGCGCCTTGAAAGCCTTGAGCAATTGCGCGCGCTCGAGCATGGTTACACAATCTCGGTACTACAAATTGATTCGCACCCTGGTGCGGGCGTTGACACACACGAAGATCTTGAGCGCGTCAGACGCGTTCTAAGCACCAAAGACAAAAACTCAGGGTAAGCCTTGAGGCCCCGCGCCGGACGCAGGCGGCCTCGATGCGGCATAATGTTGGCGGTTATACGAATCATCTAAGACTCCAGGAGTTCTCATGCGGCTTATTCTGCTTGGCCCACCAGGCGCCGGTAAAGGCACTCAAGCGGCCTTCATTACCCAGCAATATGCGATCCCGCAGATCTCGACCGGTGATATGCTGCGCGCCGCAGTCAAGGCGGGCACCCCCTTGGGGATCGAAGCCAAAAAAATCATGGATAGTGGCGGCCTGGTGTCAGACGAACTGATTATCGGGCTCGTACAAGATCGTCTGGCTCAACCCGACTGTGGGAAGGGATACCTCTTTGACGGCTTTCCGCGCACCATTCCACAAGCCGATGCACTCAAACTTGCCAAGGTTGCACTGGATTTTGTAGTCGAGATTTCAGTTCCCGAAGAGGACATCATCGAACGCATGAGTGGGCGTCGCGTACATCCCGCGAGCGGGCGTAGTTACCACCTTAAATTTAATCCTCCAAAAGTCGCAGAATGCGATGACCTGACCGGTGAACCCCTGGTTCAGCGCGATGACGATAAAGAAGAAACCGTCCGCCATCGCCTCACGGTGTATCGCAACCAAACACGCCCTCTTGTTGAGTACTACTCTTCTTGGGCCGCTGCAGACGCACAGGCGCCCCGTTACCGCATGGTGCCTGGGCTTGGCTCCGTTCAAGAGATCCAGGCACGCATTTTTGCAGCGCTCAAATAATTTTTAACGATACGGCTTGCTGTATCGCCATACTTATTCACCTTAAAAAAATTCATGGATATCGCAAATAAAGTTTTTATCGTCACGGGTGGTGCCTCTGGCCTGGGTGCCGGCACCGCAAGAATGTTGGTCGAGCACGGCGCTCGCGTGGTGCTTGCCGACGTTCAAGATGAGGCGGGCCAGGCACTTGCAAATGCGCTCGGCCAACACTACACCCATTGCGATGTCACCCAGGATCAGGATGCGCGTGCTGCGGTTGCTGCGGCACTCTCGCTAGGCAAGCTGTTTGGGCTGATCAATTGCGCAGGGATTGCTCCAGCTGCGCGAACAGTCGGAAAACAAGGCGCTCATCCGCTCGATATGTTTCAAAAAGTGATCAGTATCAACCTGATTGGTAGCTTCAACATGATTCGCGTGGCTGCTGAGGCGATGGGCAAAAATGAACCCGAACCGACAGGCGAGCGCGGCGTACTCATCAACACGGCCTCAGTCGCGGCCTACGACGGCCAGATCGGTCAAGTGGCCTATGCCGCCTCTAAGGCAGGCGTTGTTGGCATGACGCTACCCATCGCGCGCGACCTCGCCCCCCAGGGCATTCGCTGCGTCACAATCGCTCCCGGAATTTTTGGCACACCCATGATGTTTGGCATGCCCCAAGCCGTACAAGACTCGTTGGCGGCAAGCATCCCGTTCCCGTCCAGATTGGGTCGGCCCGAAGACTACGCCAAACTCGTCCATCAAATCGTCACCAACGAAATGCTCAACGGTGAAACAATTCGCCTGGACGGCGCGATTCGCATGCCACCAAAATGAGTTTGCTCAAGGCCGCTGCCACCGTCAGTAGCCTGACCCTGTTATCGCGCATCACGGGTTTGGTGCGCGACGTCATGATTGCCCGTGCCTTTGGGGCAAGCGCACTGACCGATGCCTTCTGGGTGGCATTCAGAATCCCAAACCTGCTCAGACGCTTATTTGCCGAAGGCGCTTTTGCCCAGGCTTTTGTCCCGATCCTGGGCGAAGCCAGAAATCAGCACGAGCCAGAAATCATCAAACAGTTACTCGATCGGGTCGCCCGCAGCTTGTTTATCGTGCTGTGCCTCGTGACCTTGCTTGGTGTCCTGGGTGCCCCGCTCGTGGTGATGGCCATGGCAAGTGGCTTGACTGAGGCCTCACGCGCCGCTGACTTTGAGGCTGCAGTCTGGATGACGCGCCTCATGTTTCCGTACATCATCTGCATGTCGCTGGTCGCATTTGCCTCGGGCGTTTTAAATACCTGGCGACACTTCGCCGTGCCAGCCATCACGCCAGCCTTACTCAATTTATCCATGATCGGGGCGAGTCTTTTTTTATCAGACTTCTTTAGCCGACCAATTTACGCACTCGCCGCTGGGGTCATGCTGGGCGGACTCGCCCAGTTCGGGGTGCAGTGGTGGGCGCTCTCACGTTTAAGCCTGCGCCCTCGACTAATCGGCCCAATCGGCCCGGCGGTCAATGACCCCATGGTGCGTCGAGTCATGCGCCAGATGCTGCCAGCGACTTTAGGTGTCTCTGTGGCTCAGATCTCACTGTTGATCAACACAAACATCGCAACCTGGCTGGCCGCAGGCAGCGTCACCTGGCTTTCGTTCGCTGATCGTCTCATGGAGTTTCCTACCGCTCTGATTGGGGTGGCATTGGGGACTGTCTTGTTGCCAAGCCTCTCGCGTGCTCACGCCCAAGAGGCGACCGAACGCTACAGCGCCCTGCTTGACTGGGGGTTGCGTCTGATGCTTCTGCTCGGGCTGCCCGCCGCACTTTGCATGGTGATGATGGCCGACGCCTTGGTCGCAACCCTGTTTCACTACGGAGCCTTCACGAGCGCCGATGTTCGCCATACGCAGCTCGCTGTCATGGCCTATTCGGTGGGTCTTGTGGGGCTTTTGGGCATCAAGATTCTAGCCCCCGGGTTTTATGCCAAGCAAGATATTCGAACCCCGGTAAAAATTGCAATCGCCGTCCTCGTTGGCACACAACTACTCAATCTCATCCTCGTCCCCTGGCTTGCACACGCGGGTCTTGCCCTGGCAATTAGCCTGGGCGCCTGCCTCAACGCGCTTGCCTTGCTGATTGGCTTACGACGAAAAAGAATTTATCAACCGGCCGCTGGCTGGGGTCGCTTCGCGTTGCAGCAGGCCGTCGCGCTCGCCGTGATGGCGATCCCCCAATGGTGGGCGCCGCATGGCATCGATTGGCGTGGTTTACAAGGTAGCCCTTTTTTGCGTATCGGGACCCTCGCCCTGATCTTGGCCGGAGCCGGCACCCTATATTTGGCTGCGCTGGCCGCGACCGGGCTGCGTCCGAGCCACTTCAGGCGAGCACCTTCTGAAAATACGGTTGGCAAAACAGAGGGTTAGTGCTAGAATGACAGGCTTTACTGCATTATTGGCGTCCAACTCTGTAACTGGGTGCAATAATCAGACCTAATTTCGTACCAAAGCAACTTTCACTTTTCAAAGAAATTTAGAACATGGCCAATACCGCCCAAGCCCGCAAACGTGCACGCCAATCGGTTGCGCTGAACAAGCACAATTCAAGTCTGCGTTCAATGCTACGCACCGCGATTAAACGCGTGCGTACCGCGATTGAATCTGGCGACAAATCAGCCGCCGCTGACGTCTTGCAAAAAGCAACTAGCGTGATCGATCGCGTGGCAGACAAAAACATCATCCATAAAAACAAAGCAGCGCGTCATAAAAGCCGTTTGTCTGCAGCAGTAAAGTCGCTGGCTTAAACGCTCTGAGAGTTTGTTCGCCGTTCGAACAACACCCTAGTTTGAGTTTGACACCATAGCAGCCCCCCTGAGGGCTGCTTTGCTTTTTTACCTCGCCTTTACGCAAATGCTCGATCTCGCGAATCCCTTTACACAACTGCGTTTCGCCTGTTCTACTTCATCCATTACGTGAAAAATATTTTTAAAGATTAGGTTGGCACTCATGACAAAACCGCTACTTTTACAAATTGGATCGTTTAACGGCCATGCGCCCGCCGATGGCGAGTTGGCGAGTCGCTACGAAATTCTTCAATACTGGAAAGCCACAGACAAAGCGGCGTTCTTACGTGAGCATGCATCAGGCGTTGAGGCGGTTGCCACGACAGCCAACCTTGGCTGCAGCACCGAAATCATCGCCGCCTTACCCAAACTACGTGCAATCTGCACTTGGGGTGTCGGCTACGACAAGATCGATCTTGACAGTGCTGCCGCACGCAAGATTCAAGTCAGCACAACCCCTGATGTTTTAAACGACTGTGTCGCCGACATTGCGTGGGGCTTGCTGCTCGCTTGTGCACGCAACATCGGTTGGGGCGATCGTTTTGTACGTGCCAATCATTGGGAAAACAAAACAGGCACCCTCCCCCTTGGCGCTCGCGTCAGCGGTAAAAAGCTTGGCATCGTGGGTTTAGGTCGCATTGGCGAAGCCATCGCACGCCGTGGCCTTGGTTTTGATATGCAAGTGTCGTATCACAATCGTAAAGCGCGTACCGACGTGCCCTACACCTATCAGGCCTCTTTACTCGACCTCGCACGCGAAAGCGATTTTCTGGTGTTGGCCACTGTCGGCGGTCCAAGCACCAAACACTTGGTCAACACAGAGATCATGCAGGCCTTGGGCCCGAACGGTCGCTTGATAAATATTGCGCGTGGTTCAGTCATTGACGAACCGGCGATGGTACGCATGCTAGCCTCTGGTGAACTCGGCGGCGCCGGACTCGACGTGTTCGAGAACGAGCCCAAAGTGCCTGATCAGCTCAAGCAACTTGATAATGTAGTTTTAATGCCACACGTCGCAAGCGCCACGCACGAAACACGACGAGCAATGACAGACTGCGTGCTTGAGAATCTACAAAGCTTCTTCGCAAACGGTAAGCTTGTCACACCGCTTATTTAAGTCTGACCAAAGGATCTTCGGGTAAGTCAGCCTGAGTCTTGAGCTGGTTATCGTGTGCAAAATCGTGCACGAACTGCCAGGCTAAGGGTTCGAGGTCGCGCAAGCGACTATCGATCACGACGCAGCGCTGGCCTTCAAGGGTTGAAGGCTCGGCATAAGGTGAATAAGAGATGTAGCCACCAAGCGTGCCGGCTGGGCGGTAAGGCGCAAGCACACCGGCAAGACGCTCAGCCCAATCACTGGGCCGAAAAGTACTACCTGATTCTGTCACGCCATAAATGACGAAATAACGAACTTCTGCTGTCATGCACAACCCGTATCGCCAATACAGAGCCCACAAACTTATGATTCACGCCTCTGTCGCCTAGATTGTATATGATTGATGTTTTACACCCATGCATGCGATCCTGCATGATGGGAATTTCTCGGAGCCTCGGCCATGACCTCTGCCATTTCCAATACGTACGCCCGTCTTCCAGTAGCCTTTACCCATGGTAAAGGCGTTTGGCTGTGGGATACGAAGGGCCGACGTTATCTTGACGCGATGGCAGGCATTGGCGTGACGTGCCTGGGGCACGCCCACCCTAAGTTGGTTGCTGCCATCAGCGAGCAGGCCGCGCGCGTCATTCATACTTCGAACTTATACGAGATCCCCCTGCAAGAAGAGTTTGCGCAACGCATGGCAAAAATCTCAGGCATGACCGAAATCATGTTTGGCAACAGCGGTGCTGAAGCAAACGAGGCCGCCATCAAACTGGCGCGCTACTACGGTTACAAAAAAGGCAACGACCTGCCAACCATTATTACGATGGAATCCTCTTGGCATGGGCGCACGATTGGCACGCTTGCGGCCACTGACAGCGAAAAAGCACGCACGGGCTTTGGTCCCCTGCCAGGTGGCTTCGTCAAAGTGGCGTACAACAACCTTGATGCCATCAAGGCAGCGGGCGACGCTGAACCTCGCGTCGTTGCCGTATTGCTTGAAGTGTTGCAAGGTGAAGGCGGCATTCGTCCCTCAGATATTCAGTACCTGAAAGATTTACGCGCGCTGTGCAATGCGCGGGGTTGGCTCATGATGATTGACGAAGTGCAATCCGGCATTGGCCGAACCGGCAAATGGCTTGCACACCAATGGGCAGACATCTTGCCAGACGTGGTCGTGTTTGCGAAAGGCTTGGCCGGTGGCGTACCCATCGGCGCGATCGGTGCCTGCGGCCCCGCTGCGGGCGTACTCGGGCCAGGCAGTCACGGCACGACCTTTGGTGGCAGTCCTTTAGTCTGCGCGGCGGGTATTGCCACATTGCGCGCTCTTGAAGAAGAGCACCTGCTTGAAAATGCGGCGACCGTCGGAGACTACTTAAAAGCCGCGCTGGGCAAAGCCCTGCTGGGCACGCCAGGCGTACGAGAAGTGCGTGGTCAGGGGCTCATGCTGGGTATCGAGCTTGAGAAGCCTTGCGGCGTCTTGACGGCTCGAGCGCTTGAGGCTGGCCTGCTCATTAACGTGACTCGCGACCGCGTTGTTCGTCTGTTGCCACCGCTCACACTTACCACTGCAGAGGCTGATGAAATCGTCAAGATTCTGGTGCCTCTCATTAAGGCGTTTAACGCTGAATCCGCATAACTCGTCCTGACACAGTGTGGTGCTCAAACAGGGCATCACACTGTGCGGTTCGGGTCTGACAACTTTATCGAGTGCATCATGTCAAACGCCGTATCCAACGCCGGCCCGCTTCGGCATTTTTTACAATTGCAAGATCTCAGCGCAGAAGAGCTGCTCTATGTACTGGATCGAGCCAAGCTCATCAAAGACAAATTCAAGCGCTATGAGCCGCATCGTCCCTTGCATGATCGCACCTTAGCCATGGTGTTTGAAAAAGCCAGTACGCGTACCCGCGTCTCGTTTGAGGCCGGCATGTATCAAATGGGTGGCTCGGTCATTCACTTAACGACCACAGACTCTCAGTTAGGACGCTCAGAACCGATCGAAGATACTGCACGTGTCGTCTCGCGTATGGTCGATCTCGTCATGATCCGAACCTTTGAACAAACTCGGCTTGAAACCTTCGCCTCACACTCGCGTGTACCGGTGATCAATGGGTTAACCAACGAGTTTCATCCGTGTCAAATTCTGGCGGATGTCTTCACCTATATTCAAGCGCGTGGCAGCCTAACCGGTAAGATCGTCGCTTGGGTTGGTGATGCCAATAATATGGCCTATACCTGGATTCAAGCTGCTGAACGCCTGGGCTTTACGCTGCACGTTTCTGCGCCAGCGGGCTACGCACTTGATCCCAAAAGACTGGCTTCAGTCCAACCCGGCGTCGTCAAAGAGTTTGCCAATCCACATGATGCCTGCAAAGGTGCCCATTTAGTCACCACTGATGTTTGGACCAGCATGGGCTACGAAGCCGAAAATGAAGTGCGTCGCGCGGCGTT
>CALQNE010000041.1 GCA_943331855.1 Bordetella parapertussis | reverse complement strand
CCAGAGCCCTCGTTGATTCTGTCCCGAACGACTTCTATAGACGGGTTGGAGTGCCGAGGGGCTTTTTAGATTGTTGCTGAGCTATTCGGGCAATCAGCCTCAATTGGGTTTCGTAATGACTGACTGAATTTGACAGGCTAAGTTATAGCCACTTAGCCACGCACCTTCGACCCTACCTCCATTGAGCCAATCACCACAATAGCCTAGTCTCAGTTCTTCGCGCAGGTTAAGGCCTGGAATTGAACTGAGGTGCCCGCTTGCGTAACGCCAGCGATGAATTGCAATTTGTGCTCTATCGCAATCTAAACCAAGACTCTTTGCGCACGCTAGGATGAGCTTAGCGGCGTCATCCTTGTTGAGCTCAATTGATTCTTGACTCCACTGCGGATTAGCGTGAATTGTCCAGGTCTCTAGGCCTTTACGCTTTGGCTTGGAGTTATTTCGGGAAATCCAGCTAATAATTTCATCATTAATAAAGGCGGCATCAAATGGAAGATTTAAGTTTTCAGAAAAACTTGCCATGACAGTCCAACAAGCTTGCATATTGGCATTGTTGGCGAGTTCCTCTATTGATTGATCTAATGTTTGAGCAAGAGTATGAGCTTGTGGCGCAGGTAGCGCTAAAACAAGCCAATCAAATTGCCGCTCAATATCTCCAGCCTCTAGGCTATGAAGTCTCCACTTAGCTTGATCATAAGTAATGCGATTAATTGTCTGATTCAATTCAATGGGTAAATTCGCAGCTAAATGTTTACCTATTGAATTCATGGCTGGGATGCCGACGTAGCGATTTTCACTAGAGGGGCTATCTTGCGATTGACGAGCTTTAAATACTTTTAAGCGCGGATTCCAGAGGGCAGCTACATCAGCCGTCACCCACTTATTGAGTTCCTTAATAAATAGGGGATCTCTTGCTGTGAAATACTGAGCCCCATGATCTGCAGACCAATCATCTGCCTTACGAGTACTCATGCGACCGCTGACCCCACGGCTCTTCTCATAGAGCTGAACTTGAAAGCCTAGGGCTTTGAGCTGAGCACCACAACTCAATCCTGCAAAACCGGCGCCAATGACTGCAACACTTATCTCTTTGGGCTGACGATTATTCATTGCTAAGGGTAATTTTTCTAAAGGTTAAGTTAATACGAGGCGTATGAATGGTTTTGGTTTTTAGTAGTGCGTGCTGCCAAAATTGTTGAGTGGGTGCATGCATGATCAGAGCGCTGCCATTTTCTAGAACAAGGGAAGCCGTTGTTTGATCTTTCTTGTGCCTAAATGAAAATTTACGGGTCGCCCCGAGACTCAGCGAAGCAATGGGAGCCTGTGTATCAAGCTCTTTTTCATCGTCACTATGCCAGCCCATGCCATCCGTACCATCATGATAGAGATTGAGTAGGCAAGAATTAAATGCTGATTGGGTAAGTTGTTCGAGTTGACGTTTTATAGCTACTAATTCTGGCGTCCATGCCTGGGGTTGCTTTTTCACTCCAGAGTAGGTGTAAGCACAATTTGGATCTCCAACCCAAGCCACTTTGCGGCGAGTCGTTATTGATTTTCCAAATATGATGAGTTGATCCGCTTGCCATTGAAGCGACAGCTTAAGTTGCTTCATTAATAGAGCGCTATCTGCCGCACTCATAAATTCTGGATGATATTCAACGAAGCCATCCTTAGGCAATAGATTCAACCTGTATTGGCCTGGATCACTTACAAATAAAGAGCCTTGATTCATCGCAGAAATTGGTCTTAAGCACCAAATAGATAAAAATCCTAGAATAGCCGTAATTTCTATTTTGGTTATTTTCGGGTCGTCTAGATAAGTATGAAACGTTGGCAAATGCGAAGAAACTGCTCGCTGACACCTAAGCAGCTGTTCAAGTTTTATATTGCCTTAGTCTGCCTCTCCTTAATCGTGGCAACAGGGTTCTTTTTGGCTGGTGCTTGGGTTATTCCCATTTTTACAGCCTTAGAATTAACTGCAGTCACGATTGGTTTTTTAATCTACTGCAGGCATGCGTTAGATTGCGAAACTATTGAAATTGAAGACAAACGTCTGTTAGTAAAAAAATGTATTGGTCAAAAAGAAACTCTTTATGAGTTTAATACGCAGTGGGCAAAAATAGAGCCGCCAATTCAAGGCTCAAAAATATTTAATATCAGTCAAGCTGACTTACGGGTTGAGCTTGGCCAATTTATTATGCACGAACAGCAGATTGCTTTGATTGCGCAAGTCCGTGCTCACCTAGGGTGATTGGGTATCACTTAGGCGCTATGCAATGAGGGCAAGCGAACTAATTGCTGGCTTCTTAAGTGACGATAAGCTTCGTTTTCTCGATGGTCATATTGGCCTGACATTGCGTGATCATTACCTTTGCAAGCGTGTCGTCAAAGCGGTCAACGAGTTCTTGGTAGGCCGCGAGTGCTTCGGAGTCGCGCTTTGCCGCGTATAAAGTATAGGCGCGCTCGGTTAATTCGCACAGGGCTTGCTCAGTCTCAGTCGCTTGCGTCTCGAGTGAACCGTCGCGAATCCCTAATAATTCATAAATTAAAAACTCGCCTTCACGCCCTTTGACTCGAATCTTGTCGATTGGGCGCAACCACAAACGCTCGCCGGCCTCTTTGAACACTGAGTGGCTGACACAAATTTTTGTGCCGTAGTTTTTGTTGATGCCCTCAAGGCGAGATGCGATATTGACCCCATCACCCATTACTGTATAGCTTAAGCGCTCAGTCGAACCGATATTGCCTACTAGAACCGCATCGGTATGAATGCCAATTCGTACAGTTAATGGTGGTTTATTCTCTGAGATTAAGCGTGCGTTGAGCGTGACCATCCGGCGCTGGCCTTTAAAGGCTGCGACGCAAGCATGGTAGGCGTGGTGTTGATCAAGTACGGGTGCTCCCCAAAATGCCATCACGGCATCGCCGATAAACTTGTCGACCGTACCTTCTTCTTCTTTGATGGCTAGAGTCATTAATCCTAAGTAATACGACACGCGTTGTAGCAACTCGCGTGCGGGTGTTGTCTCGGATAATGCTGAAAAGTCTTTCAGATCAGTAAATAAAATTGTGAGATAGCGGCTTTCACCCCCAACCTGTATATCTGCTCCAGATTTGACTAGATCGCGCACGAGGTCTCTAGGAACATATGAGGTGAATGCCAAAATGGTTTGTCTAAGACGATTGATCGCAAGCCCAAGGGTTGACAGTTCAGTAATAAAAGAGGTTTTAATGGCCGCACTGTGTTCACTGAACTCCATCATGCCCTGAATGTTATTTGTTAATTTTTTAAGCGGCCGAGAGATGAGTAAATAGCCGAGCGGCAGCGAGCATAATGAAATAATAATCGCCAGAAAAATGCCTCGCCGTCTAATCTCATGGGCATTGGCTTGCAGTTCATGGGCGGGGCTAGCAATCAAAAGGTACAGAGGGTACACGCCTTCCACGTTTAGAGGAGAGGTCGAGGTTCGCCAAGCGACAGTGTCAACAATGAAGTTTTCTAACACTGGTTTTGTCTTGTCTCTTTTATCGAAGACGGACATGATTGTTGAAAATATCGGTACATTCGCTGCGCGCAAGTCCTTTAGCTGTTGCGTCGCAAGGCTAGTTTGTAAAGCGCTATCTGGTGAGCTGTGGGCGCTAGTGCTTGGCTCCGACGTGTGGCTATTAGACGCGGTTGAACTTGACCGTTCTTTTTCGTAATCGAGGGCGATAACAAGACCCTCATCATTGACGATGGCAGAGTATGTGCCAGGCGTTATTCTTTTTGATTTGATAATGTCATTGAGCGTGTCTAAGGTGATATCGACACCGACAACTGACTGTCCGTCAGGAGATTTGATTGACAGAGTTTGCCCAAGTTTTCCATCAGTAAAAAATACATACGGAGCACTTGTTACAAGCTCATTGGTAGTTGCGGCAGAGTTATACCAACCGCGCGTTCTGGCATCGTAGGCTTTTGCGTAATCTGGGCGATAGCTCTGCGAAATCAGTTTTAAATTTCGATCAAGATAAATAAAACGCCCCTGAACATTTGTCTCGATGGTTTCTGGGATAGCTTGATTGACATTGCTGTACTCGATACTTTGTACGATAAAACGGGTATCGGCATGCAGTTTTAATGCTACGGCGTGTTGTTCACCGCGCACGACCCGTACTAAAAAGAAGTCGCCAGTTGCGTAGCCGATAAAGATTGAAGAAACGGTGGGTGAGTCATATAAAGCTTCTTTGATGAAGCCCAGCTGACTGAGTCTTGACTCAAGATTTTTTTGTTGCGTGAGTGTTGAGTGCGACGTTAGGCGCGTAACGATCTTCGCTGATGAGAGTATTCCCTGGATGCTCTGCACGGTATCCGTCGACATGCTAAGCGTATGCTGAGTCGCTGATAGATTACTGGCTTCATCGGCTAGCTTATAAGCAACAATGCTCAACGCTGCGCTGATCATTACGATCAAAAGTATTAGCAGGACTGAAAATGGGATTCTTAGACGGGGCAGGTTCATCAAGGCTCTCAGGGCTCTGAGGGCTCGCTTATCTGCCCAGTGTGTGCATTGACGATACTGGCTCAGGCATGATCGTAGACCATTATATCGGTTTACACGTCTAAAAACCGATGTTGTGCTTACCAGGTCTTCAGGAGGGTATTGCTCGACTGAGGCTGATAAAAATTGATACACTCACGCCTTCTTAAGGGCTAATGCCAATATTGAAGAGACAAAATGAGATACTTAAAACATGTTCTGCTAGCTTTTGCTTTCTTAATCGTTTCGCTAAACACGCACGCTCAGGTTGCTGCTGCCTCGCCCTCATTCGATTGTCGTAAGGCAACTACCAAAGTTGAAAAGCTGATCTGTGCAAGCCCTGAGTTAAGTAAGCTTGATGTCGACCTAGCCGAGCTTTACAAAGAGGCGTTATCGAAAGATCGTTCGGTCAGAGACGATCAACGTGCCTGGAATACAGAAAAAAATAAGTGCGCAGATACCGACTGTTTAAAAACCGCCTACGAAGATCGCCTGAGTGATTTAACTAACTTTATTGTGCGGTCTGACAGAGCCGCGCTTAATGAAGGGCAAGCGCGTGCGTCAACTCCGGCACCAAGAAACGTTTCGCCAGCCGAGCGCTTGGCAAGCCAACTAGGACCAGCTAAGAATGCTGGATGTTTGGCTGTTTCGTTGAAATATATTGGTCTTTTTTCTGGCGGTGCCCCAGGATCAGATCTGGCAACGGCTCGAAATTTATATATCCGAATCGCGGAGGTATTCGTCGGAGTATCTAAACTTCAAAATAAAAGTCAATTTGATGAGCAGTTCAATGGCTACAAAGAAAGCGTTAAACAAGCTTCTCCGCAAGATATGAAAGGCTACTTCGAAAGTAACTGTTCACAGCCTGAAGTCAATCAACTCGTGCAGAGTGGTTGGAAGTAGCGCCCTTTGCGTTTCGATTTAGGCCGTTCTCAATTAACCAGTCTATGGCCGAGTCCAAAGAAATTCCGCCGGCGCTTAACATCAGGGGCACGACGCTGCGTTGAGCGAAGCCAGGGTGTGTATTGACTTCAAGAAAGTAAGGCTGGCCCTCGGAGAATCGAAAGTCTACGCGCGAGAAAGCATTGAAGCGGAAATCGGCATGTATTTGTTCGGCCATCTGCCTTAACTTGAGTTCTTCTGAGGTTACCAAGCCGCTCGGAAAAACAATATCGTATAGCTCACCTTTTTTAATGGGCGCATCAAACATCCTACCTTCGTAAGCGATCCGGGCAACCGGTAACGTCATTGATCGTTTGGTGCCGGC
This sequence comes from Bordetella parapertussis, assembly GCA_943331855.1. GTDB lineage: Bacteria > Pseudomonadota > Gammaproteobacteria > Burkholderiales > Burkholderiaceae_B > Zwartia > Zwartia parapertussis_H. The sequence continues at coordinate 11,337 of CALQNE010000041.1, read as the reverse complement.
ATCACCAAATACTGAAACGGTGTATTCCAGGCCAGTTAAAAAATACTCAAGATAGAGTTCATCGTAGACTAAGGACAAAGTGTCAATTGCCGCGAGTAGTTCACTTTCATTATCAACGAGTATGGTCGAATTACTTGAGCCCCCAGTAGATGCCTTGACGACTAAAGGATAGCCAAACGCGAGTGCTTTTTTCTTGATATCTACCCCGCCTGAGATAATTTCTTTACGAGTAAACGCAAACCAATCCGCAGTTAAAAAACCTGCTGCACGCACAATACTTTTAGAAATAATCTTATTCATACCGTTAAAGCTTGAGACTCTGCCATTACCTGTGTAGGGCAAACTAATGAGTTCGAACATTCCTTGCAATCGACCATCGCACTCTATCTCTCCGTGCAGCATATTCATGACGATGTCAAAATGTTTGGGCTCGGCAAAAGCGGCCAAAATATTGGCGTGGCGCTTCGTGACTTGCTTGGGTTGACTTGGTAATGACTCATCTACCCACCCGTCTTGGCTCCAGTTCAAGAGCGTGCAGGTGTATCGATCTTTATTGATGTTTGCTAGGATCGTTTCCCCACTGCGCTGAGACAGGTAATGCTCTGAGGATGGACCGCCCACAAGCACAGCAACATTAAGTAACTTAGTTGTCATAAGTTCGCATAGCCGTTTATGCTGACCCTAGTTCAGTTTCTTTTTTATCGTTAGCAGCAATTACCACACTGAGCGCGACGTTAGTATAAATGTTCGCTACAGTTGTAATTGGATCAATTATTGGATAAATGGCTATAAGCAAAATGATGATCGCCTGAGCGGGTAAGCCCAAAGGTAACAAAACAATCGATACCATTGAAATAGATACTAAGCCCGGTGCTCCCGCACCTGCTAATCCAGCTAGCACGCTCAGCAAGATTATCATCAGTATTTGCGTAGCATGCAACGGTAGGCCGTACAACTCAGCGGCGAAAACGCTAGCCCCTACGTAAATCATGATCATAGAAAAGCGATTGAGCACTATTCCAATTGGAAAAACCAAATTAATAATATTGGCTGGCATCTTAAGTTTTTCACTGGTTAAGGCCTCAATTGCAGAGGGCATTGCAGCAAACGAACTGCTTGTGCCAAAGGCAATAAGCATAGACTCTTTGAGTGCGGCTAAAATAACAATGGGTGAACGGCGAAGGGTCAGGGATATGATGACCGTGTTCACGGCGATTGCGAGCAGCGCAGTGCCCCAGATAATCAGGACAAACCTCAACATCGCCGCCAACGTGTCTGTCCCAGCGCTTGCTAGCTGATTCGCTAGCAGCGAGAACAAGCCAAAGGGCAGCAGATACATAATCCAACTGATTATCTTAAAAAAGGCTTTGAATAGGCCATCCGCAATATCGAGAATGCTTTGCGAACCCTTGCCGCCCATTGCACCCGTTGCAACCCCTAGAATCAAAGAGAAAAACAAAATGGAAAGGTTCGAGCCTTGGCCTAGGTCATGAAAAATATTTGATGGGATCATCGCGTGTACGAACTCAATCGGTCCGCGGCTCGCGACTGCTTGACTCCCGCCCATTTGATCTGCAGCGCTCAGCGTCTTGCCGAGAAGGATTTTTGCATCGTGACTAAGAGATCTTCCTGGGCCTATTAACAGGCTAATCGCCAATGTGAGTGTGCTAATTACAACTAAAAAAACCAGACTCATTGTGATGATTTTATAGATACTATTGCGTGCAGAGTCGGTAGTAAAAAGTTTACCAACGCTAGCGATTAGTGCGGTCATCAAGATCGGAATAATCGTCATTTGAAGCAGTTTGAGGTAGATCTCACCCATCGGCGCAAGGCTTTTAGAGAATTCAGGGAAATACAACCCGGCGCAGATACCCAGCACCATAGACAGTAGCACCACGATGGGCGACTTTAGCAATTGCATCGAGAAGATGGTCTGTTGCTTCGTGACAGGTTTCATGAACAATGGCCTTTGTAGCAGATCAGTAATTTTTCAAAAATAGTTGATCGATGGTTGTCGTGCCAGCGACCGGTTCAAGTACAAGATTGAGCCAGGAAACAAAGTGCGTGTCGGGCCAGTCAACCATCGCAACGACTTCGTTTCTTAGCTCTGGCAATGCGAAGTATCCGAGATGCAGTCCCCTTTGAGGCTGGTCGGCGAAAATATTTCTCGCTTCAACTTCATCACAAAATAAGGCATCTATCTTGCCGGACTCAAGCGCTGCGGTGAGCGAGCTGATATTTGAAAAGGTCTCGATCTTCGCACGGGGGAATCGTATGCTTGCCATGCTTCGATAGGTAGGTATATCTATTGTGCCAATACGCAGCGGCAGTTGACCGATGCTCAGTAGCATTTCGTTTGCGGGTTTTTTCTCGATGACTTTTAGTCGGTTCGTGACAATGACGAAATCGAGCGCGATATATGGCAAAGTGAAATTCACCTTTTGGGCTGTTGCGAGATCACGCTTGATGTGGGCAAATGCCAAATCAGTTTTGTGTTGTTTCAATGAATCGATCAATTCAGCAGTGTCACGATAGCTAGCATCCCAAACAAGTTTTACTCCAATCGAGTCTGCAACTAGCTGGGCTAATTCAACCTCGTAACCAGACCAACGACCTTGCTTTAAAACTGAGAATGGGTACAACGGCTCTGCAACTGAAGCAACTCGCAGTTCACCGCGGTTGCGAATCTCTTGTACGGTTTGCAGATTATCTTGAGCTTGAGATAATTGAGGCATTAAAAGCAGCAGCGCGAGCTGCAGCCAACAATTACTTCTTGTAATGTTGAGCATAGATTCTGACTAGGTCATTGGCCGTACGGACCGGATAATTCATTTCAAGGTACAAATTAATGAAGGCGAGCAGCTGTAAGCTTTGACTGTTTACTGCAATGCTCAGGCCATCAGCCATCGCTGGGTCGTCAATCGTAATCGTGCTTAGCTGTACTGAACGCTCTGGGTATCTAAACAGATAATTTTTTACACCAATTTCGTCACGAAACGTTGCTGCGACACGTCCTTCGGTTACGGCCTTGAATGTTTCGTCCCAATCACTGAGCTCTTCTACTGTTGCTTTAGGTGAAACGCGTTTAGCAAACCCCACATATGAATTACCCTTGGGTTCACCGATTAATCCAGTGAAAATTCTCATCTCAGACAATGAGCCGCTTAGATTAAGTTTGGCTGCTGCGACTCTGTTCAGAACCAACACGGGTCTAACGACAGCATAAGGGCGGGAGAATCTTACTTTTTCGGCGCGTGCCGATGTCCGGCTTAGCGTGCTGAGGCCAATATCGGCTTTACCGCTTGCAACAATATCTACGATTTCATTAAAAGTCTTGGCGGTTCTATCGACCGAGATGCCAACCTTCAACTCAGCGGCAATTGCCTTGGCCAAATCCACATCATTTCCAGACAAATTGCCGGCCGCATCAGAGATCAAATAGGGGATCTGGTCATTCGAATGCATGGCAACAATCAGTTGCCCACGATCTTTTATTTTCTGTATGTCGGGGGGATAAGTTGGGCTCACTGTCGTTGCGCTCTGACCAAACGCTTCACCACTTATCATGCATACGAAAAGTAGAGCGGTGATAAAAATTCTATTCATTCGCACGCCATTAAGATGTAAATTTTTTGATCAATCAGCGAGCTGTGCATCCCTGTATGGGTACGCCGCAGATCAGATAAAACTATTATTGTCTAGTGCTTTTGATATCTGTCGTTGGAGGGTAGCACGGATTGTTGATAGCCAAACTTCGATTTGTCTTTAAGTGTGAGGAAATAGCAGAAACGCTGCATTTTACGAGGTATTGATCCGTTCTGCAGGCCGCGGCACAAGGTCAGCGATGACGCCATCAAACAGGCTGGGGGTGAAGTTCTCTGGTACCTGACGGGATGCCTGCATGAAGACATTCTCCAATCCGCCCGGTTTGAAACAGCGCCTAGACACCTCACCCCAAGGTGAAGATGCAAGCGCTTTAGCTTTAAGCTCTAGCGTGCGCCGCCTCGGTTAACCGGGCCGCCGCGATTTGGGCCTGCGCCTGGACCATCGGCACGGTCATGATCAACACCAACGCCATTGTGTCCAACGCCCGGACGGCCTGCCCCCGCACCAGGTACCGAACCAACTCCGGGTGCACCGACGCCATGCGGCGCGCCAGGTGCTACGCCGACGCCGGGTGCGCCAACTCCCACGCCAGGTGCGACTCCAACCCCGGGCGCACCGACACCCGCGCCTGGCAGAACCCCGACACCCGGTGCGCCAACATCCACCGGACGCGCGACGCAACGAACTGGTATCCCGGGACTAGTGCAATACACCACTTGAGCGCTTGCCGTTTGCGCGTGTAATGACAAGCCAAGCACTGAGGTCACAAAGGCTGTTTTAAGTAGGTTTTTCAAGGAGTTCTCACAAGAATTGAAAAAAGATAAAGAATGAATGCAAGTTGGGTCTGAGTTGTCATGCGCATTACGTTAAAAAATTTCTATCACTCGGGTTTGATGCCCGCACTATCCAGAGCCTTGCGCCATGTGACGAGCTGATCTTTCAAAATAGCATCAAGCTCTTGCGGTGAACCGGCATTAATTTCGAGCGCTTGACGTTCGAGTTGCTCGCGGACTTCTGGCATTTGAAGCACCGCATTGAGTTCGCGATTAAGAAGATCGACAATCGGCTTTGAAAGTTTCGCGGGGCCTACGAGCGCCATCCAGCTGATGTTGATGAAATTGGGTAATCCCGCTTCAGCCATGGTCGGCACGTCAGGAAAAATTGGGCTGCGCTTATCGAGCACGACGGCTAATGCTTTTAGCCTGTTGTCTTTAATGAAGCCGATTGACGTGGTCGGTGAGGTATAGCCAATTTGTATGCGATCTGCTAGCAAGTCGGCTGTTTGTTCTGGCTCGCCTTTATAAGAAATCTGCACGATGTCGATATTGCCTAAAGACTTAAGCTGGCTTCCGTAAATAAGAGCTGCAGTGTGGCCGGCGCCATAGTTCAACTTACCCGGATTGGCACGCGCATAGGCAAGCAACTCGTTTAGGTTTTTCACTGGAAGATCTTTATTGACCAACAAGAAGTGCGTGAACTTGCCGACAAAGCCAATAGACGTGAAATCAGTCAGTACGTTGTACGGGGGATCTTTCATGAGGAAGGGCACGCCCGCTAACGGACTATTTGTACCCATCAACAAGGTGTAGCCGTCGGGTGCAGCGCGTGCCACAAACTGACCGGCAATGGCCCCGTTCGCGCCAACCTTGTTCTCGACGATAATATTTTGGCCTAAACGTTGCGAGAGCCTGGGTGCGATCACGCGTGTAAGGGTGTCGGTGATTGAGCCCGCAGGGAAAGGCACAAGGAGACGAATAGGTTTGTCTGGATATTGCGCATAAACCGCGGCTGAAGCGAGTGCGAGGGCGCAAGATGCAATACATGTCATGAGGCGTTTAAACATCAGTCGTCTCCTAAGTTTTCTATTTTTATAAAAATTGATGGGTGCATATCACCAAGCTGTTGCTCTAATATCTAGCTGAATGCAGTTCATATATGTAAACTCATATTAATACAAATCCAGGAGGTGATTGTTATGAGGTCACAGCTTCTTATCCCTGAACATCAGAATTTTCGAGATCAAACAACATGGCACTAAACACTTTAGAGGCGCCTGTTGCGCTGATTACTGGCGCTGGCAACGGCATTGGAAAATCAATGGCCTTGGGTTTGCTCACAAAAGGCATGCGAATCGCCGCTGTCGACCGTGATGCGCAAAGTTTGCTTGCGCTCAAACAGTTGGCAAATCAGTCAGAATATGCTGGGCGTCTTGAGGTATTTACAGAAGATCTCATTCGATTCGATGCAGTGTCTTTAGTTGAACGCATAGAAAAAAATCTGGGTAGCGTGAATATATTGATTAACAACGCCGGTCTTGGTCAGGGACAAATTCGAAGTGATTATCATCGTAATCCGCCGAAGTTCTATGACGTCACACCCGAGATTTGGATGAACGCGATCGCAGTGAATGCCAACGCAGTCTTTTTGCTCAGCCAAGTGATGGCAAAGCGAATGCTTGGCGGTGGTTGGGGACGCATTATCAATGTCACAACAAGTTTAGGCACAATGCTTAGAGCAGGTTACTGTCCCTATGGCCCGACCAAAGCGGCAGCCGAGGGACTCAGTGCCGTCATGGCCAGCGATCTGGACGGAACGGGCATTACAGTGAATGTTCTTGTGCCGGGTGGTGTGGTCAATACACCCATGATTCCCGAAGATGCACCCTTCTTAAGAGAAGAGCTGATTCAGCCAGAGGCCATGTTGTCGCCGTTGTACTGGCTGTGTTCCCAAGAGGCCAATGATGTGACTGGATTACGGTTTTTGGCAAATCGATGGGATGATGGGCTTCCGGCGGCAGAGGCCGCAAAGCTAGCGGGTGCACCCATTGGCTGGAAGGATCTTGCCGTGTTACCGGTTACACCGAAGTTCAAGTCCTAAGTGCGCGCTCAGCCTGCGGAAATCAGGACTTAACCAGTATCGAGGAAATAGGTGGTGATTCAATCTACGCATTGACCATTACGCAGAAATATCGTTTTAGACGGGTAAACAAGAGTAAATTGGATTGATATGTTTAAAACTATCCTTGCTCTTCCTCGCACCGTTTGGCTCATCGGGCTCATTAGCCTAGTCAATGACTCGGCCAGCGAGATGCTCTATCCATTGATGCCCTTATATCTGACATCAGTTCTACTCGCAGGTCCCAAAGCACTTGGCATTATTGAAGGTATTGCGGAAGCGTCAGCGAGTATTTTCAAATTAGTTTCTGGTGTCATTGTTGATCGAACCAAGAAAGCCAAACCCTGGATTATTTTGGGCTATACCCTTGCGGGTATTGGCAGACCTTTAATTGCGATCGCTAGTTCATGGTTATGGGTTCTGGCGATTCGTTTTACGGATCGGATTGGCAAGGGGTTGAGAAGTTCGCCTCGCGATGCGCTATTAGCCGAGACTGTTCATGCGAATCAACGAGGCGTTACTTTTGGTTTGCATCGTTCAATGGATAACGCGGGAGGAGTGATCGGCCCAATATTGGCGACAATACTGCTATCCATGGGAGTGCCGCTTAAAGACATTTTTCTTTGGGCAATCGTGCCGGCGGTCCTTACGATTGCCCTGGCTTTATGTATTAAAGAGCCAACCAGAGAACCCGTTGTACAAGCCAGTCGGTTTAGTTGGTCGCTAGAGGGAATGCCCGTTCAGTTCAAAAGATATCTAGTCGTGGCAGGGATCTTTGCTTTAGGTAATTCATCTGACATGTTCTTATTGTTACGCGCCAGAGAAGCGGGTGTTCCTCAAGAACAAATTCCATTGCTGTGGGCGGCGGTCTCGTTGATCACAACTCTTTTTGGAACACCTTTGTCAGCGCTTTCAGACACCTTTGGTCGCAAGAAATTTATTTTGATTGCATGGATGGCTTTTGCTTTTTTCTATATCGCAATGGGATTGCCAGGGCTCTCGCTTTATCAAATCTTTGGGCTCTTTGGGATCTATGGATTGTTCAAAGCAGCGACCGAAGGAGTGGAGAAAGCCTTAGTTGCAGACATGGCGCCCACAGGATTAGCGGGAACAGCATTCGGCTGGTTTAATTTAATCAACGGATTAATGCTGTTTCCTGCTTCATTTATCTTTGGCTGGTTGTATGAATCTATTGCTCCTCTCTATGCATTCTTATTTTCGGGCGGTTGTGCCTTAGTGGCATTTATATTAATGGCCTCATGGGTTTCGATTGCGGGTAAGTGTTATGCTTTTGACAAATAAGTTGACCTATTCAAAGGGACGTCACAGTGAAACAAAAACTTTTTAAAAAAATGGCAGCTAGTGCGATTTCAGTCGCTGTGGCATTTGCCCCATTGGTGAGCAATGCATGCACCGCCGTGAATGTGATCGCAAAGGATGGCTCAGTGGTTGCCGGCAGAACGATGGAGTGGGCGTTTGATATGAAGTGGGCGCTGGTCGCAAATCCTAAAGGCACGGCTATTGCGCTGACCGCGCCAGCGTCCTTGAATTTGCCTGCTACAAACCTATCGAGTAAGTATGCCTTTGTTGCGGTCGCGCCTGAAGTTTTACAGGGATCGCCCGCGTACTTAGAAGGGCAAAATGAAGTAGGGCTTGGGATGAGTGGAAATTTCTTACCTGGTTTTACTGAATATCAAACCGTGACCCCGCAAGACAAACAATATGTTTCTGTCATGAATTTTGGAGGTTTTGTTTTAGGGATGTTCAGTTCAGTCAAAGAATTGCGGGCTGAGCTTCCAAAATACAAGGTTTGGTATGACCCGAATGAGGTCAAAGGTATTCCCACCCCGCCTTGGATACACTACGTGTTAACAGATCGAAGTGGCGACAGCATCGTTGTTGAATTCGTGAAGGGTCAAATGATGATTCATGAGAATGTAGCTGGTGTTTTGACCAACTCACCAACCTATGACTGGCAAATCACTAATGTTCGAAACTATTTATCACTTACAGCTACGGCTACCTCATCTGTTGATGTACGGGGGACCAATGTGACTGAACTCGGTCAAGGCGGTGGCTTGCTTGGATTAATGGGAGATTACACACCACCCTCACGTTTTGTGAGAACAGCTTATCTCAAACATTTTGCGTATCAGCCGAACGATGCGCTTGAGGCGATTCAGTTGACTGGTCACCTTTTGAATAACGTTGATATTCCAGTAGGGGTTGCTCGATCGACAGATGGCAAGCAGGTTGTGTCTGATTACACACAATGGGTCAATCTGAAAGATTTAAAAAATAATCGTATGAAAATTGCAAACTATGCAAACCGTACAAATTATGTCGAAATTGACCTGAATCAAGTATTCAAATCCGGCAAATCGAAGACTTGGGTCATTGATAACTTACCTTACCCAAAAAATGACTTAACGGCAGAACTCTTGAAATAATTTGAAAATCAAATAATATCTTTAGCGAGCCGTAAGCCAGTCATTTGCCAACGCGCCTGTGTCGGAAAGAAATTACGATAGGTAATTCTAGAGTGTCCCGCAGGCGTGTACGCAGAGCTTCCCCTCAAGACCATTTGATTGATCATAAATTTGCCGTTGTATTCTCCGGCAATTCCGCCCCAAGGTTTATAGCCTGGGTAAGCAGAGTAGTTGCTGCTTGTCCATTGCCAGACCGAACCAAACAGATCGTTTGCAAATTCTGCCTTACGCTGAGCAAAAAACTCCCATTCAAATTCAGTCGGTAAACGTACGCCGGCATACCCTTCTAATCTTTTGCTCGCCCAACGCGCAAAGGCCTCAGCCTCAAAATAGCTAATATTTGATACGGGTAAAGTGCTTTCCAGAGGGCTATTGCCGTTGAGGGAAAAGCGCCAATATTGGCTATCCTTGCTCTTGTTCCAATAAAAGGGTGCAGTAATTTGTTCGGCTTTGACCCACGCCCAACCGGCATCTAACCACCATTGAGAATCTTGGTAGCCGCCATCTTCTATAAATAGCAACCATTGCGCATTATTTACAAGCGCGCTTGCGATCGCATGTACTTGATTAAAGGTGGTATGTCGCGGTGCTTCATTATCAAAATGAAACCCTTTGCCCTCAAAACCAACTTCGACAAGCCCAGATATCCCTTCGACCCATCTGGTAGCACCTATGCTCGGATGGGTACCTACATTGGCAGATGTGTAGGCTGGAAGTAATGAGTTTTGGTAAAAAAGATGCTGAATATCAGTGAGTAAGAGCTCTTGATGCTGTTGTTCATGATTGATGCCAAGTTGAACCAACCATTGGAGTTCTGAAGATGTATTTTCTTTTAATAGGGTATCGACTCTATGTTCAATATTGGCGCGCCAAGCTAAAACTTCTTGCAAAGATGGTCTGGTAAGTAATCCTCGCTGCTTACGCGGATGCTTATCACCAACACCGTTGTAATAACTGTTAAAGAGGATGGCAAATTGTGGATTCCAGTATTGAAAGTTTTTTTCAAAAGGCTTGAGCACCATCACTTCATAAAACCAGGTGACGTGCGCTAAATGCCACTTGGCGGGGCTTGTATCTTCCATCGACTGAGCCTGACAGTCCTCAGGGCTTAACGTCGCAATGAGGTCGATCGACTGCCGTCTAGAGCGCAGAAACTGATCGAGAAGTGAGGTAGAGGAGGTCATCTTATTGAAAGTTTTAGTGCGCGTAGATCACCGCAAAATAGTCTTTTGGATCTGTCCAGATTTGAGTTGTTTCAAAACCTGCATTAGCTAACAATTGCTTGATAGAGTCAATTGTGTATTTATGAGAGTTTTCAGTATGAATCAGGTCGCCCTTTTTGAAGGATCTCGAATTCCCCGACCATGAGACGGTTAGGTCTTCAAGGGCTTCAAGATAAAGTTCAACCCTATGCTCTGCATGATTGATTTTGACGACGTGGCGAAATTGCTCAACGTTAAAATTAGAGCCTAGATGCGTGTTAACCGATCTTAGAATATTAAGATTAAAAGCGGCTGTGACTTTTAGAGGGTCGTCATATGCGGCGATCAAAACAGAGTCTTCTTTCATTAAGTCGACGCCAAGTAATAACCCACCGTCATGCGCCTGACCCTTGATCTGGCTAAGAAGCGTAAGCGCTTCAGTGCTCAAAAAATTGCCAAGACTGGAGCCGGGATAAAAGAACGTTCTTTTTGTCGTTGCAACGGAACTGGGAATCACCAGTTGCTTAGAAAAATCCATACCCAAGTATTGCATGAGAATGTGTGGATATTTTCCTGCAAGCTTTTTTACGGCCTCTTGTAGGTATTCGACTGAAAAATCGATAGCGACATAGGCAGAAGGCTTGAGCGCGTTAAAAAAGAATTCTGCTTTCTGGCAATTACCAGCGCCCAAATCAATGAACGTGCCACCCGTGCCGACTGCCTGAGCAATTTGCGCTTGGTATTGGGTGAAGATATTTTTTTCAGTGCTGGTTGGATAGTATTCAGGCAGTAGGGTAATTGCAGTAAATAGATGCGAGCCTAAGGCATCATATAAAAACTTTGGAGAAATGGAGGCTGATTGAGCCAATAATCCTGTTTCGATCTCTGATGTAAAGTCGTGATGAATGGTGGAGTGATCTTCTGATGCGGTAGGTGTTTGCATGAAATTTTATTGCAATATTCTCTTGAAAGTCGTCAGTCTTTATACAGCATAAAGATGAGATTTGCTTTATGCTAAATCTTTACTGGGAGATGTTATGAAAGCAATTTGGGGTAATGAAATTTTAGCCAGCTCAAATGAAACCATCGTGGTAGAGGGAAATCATTACTTTCCACCCGCAAGTGTGAATATGCAGTTTTTT
>CALQNE010000040.1 GCA_943331855.1 Bordetella parapertussis | reverse complement strand
GCTATCCAGACGATCGTAGTGGGTAAATTCGTACACTAAGCGCCCGCCGTGGGGCGACGGTGCAGGCTGCTTGGCAACCTTGCCTGGGGCAACGATATCAAACGCCCAGATCCGTGCGGTTTCTGTCTCGGCGATATAAATCACCTTGCCATCGGGCGACATCCCAATGCCATTGGGCGCGCTAATCGGATACACCATCTCAGTGATCGATGTGCCATCAATGGATGCATAGTAAATACCGCCATGCGCGCGCGTACGATCGTATTTTTTGCCAAAGTCGGTAAAGTAAAAGCCGCCTAGTGTGTCAAACACGAGATCGTTAGGTGCAGAAAGTTTGTATTCGCCGCAGTGGGTGTATAACTTTTGGATCACGCCCGTTGCCAGGTCGAGCCGGTCAATCGAACCGCCTTCATAATCGGCCGCTGGGCCCATTGAGGCAAAATGGTTAGGCAAGTACCAACTGCCACCGTTGTTGCAAATGTATATAGCCCCGTCGGGGCCGCGTGCCAGGCCATTGGGGCCACCTGGGCAGGCAATCATGTCTACGCGACCATCAGGGTAGATGCGCTGAATGCGTTGATTGCGAATTTCAGTGACTAAGACCGAGCCATCCGGTAGGGCCAACGGGCCTTCTGGAAAGCCCATATCGGTTGCAAGTACTTTGAACTCTGGTAGCGTTGTATTCATCTTTTATCTCCAGTCATATTATTTTTTTTGAATCATTGCAGCAGCTTTTTCGGCGATCATCATGGTCGAGGCGCAGGTATTGGCCGAAACGATATTTGGCATGATTGAGGCATCCACCACACGCAAGCCCTCAAGGCCATGAACACGTAACCGGGCATCGACCACGTTGTCTCGTTCTGAACTCGGCCCCATTCGTGCCGTGCCGTTCAAATGATAAGACGACACGCCATAACGTCGAATGTAATCCAGCAATTCATCATCGCGTTCAGTTTGTACGCCCGGCATCGACTCTCCGACTGAGTATTGCGCCAAAGCCTGCGTCTTCAATAACTGACGCGCAAGCCGCATACCATCCAGTAATACGCGTCGATCATTTTCATGCTCGAGATAATTAGGCTGAATGACAGGCGCCTCAAACGGGTCGGTCGATGTTGCGTGGACGTAGCCCATACTTTCGGGGCGATGTTGCCAAACCCCACAGGTCATGCCAGGATATTGATCCAGTAAACCGACGTACCCTTCGCGGTAACTCGCTGGTGAGAACACGCCTTGCAGATCTGGACGCGTTAACCCCTGGCGAGATTGCCAAAAAAAGTGAACCAGCGATGGGCTTAAGGCTAGGATACTTGGCTGTTTAAATAACCATCGTGCAATTTGACCCCACAGCCGCGGTGCTCGTGCCAACTCGTTGATGGTCGCGATCCCTTGTACTTTAGCGACGACACGAATCGAAAAGTGATCTTTTAAATGATCGCCGACCCCGGGCATATCGCGTAGCACAGGCACACCCAAGCTTGATAACAAACTGGCGGGCCCCACTCCGGATAATTGCAATAACTTGGGTGTGTTCAACGCCCCAGCGCACAGCAAGACTTCGCGTCGCGCAGTCACTGCATGACGCGCACCACCTTTGCCACCGCGCACATACTCGATGCCCGTTGCACGCGTACCGTCAAAGATAATTTTTGCAGCATGCGCCTGCGTCAATACGGTGAGATTCGAACGTTTACGTGCCGGGCGTAAAAAGATACGCGCCGTACTCATCCGATAGCCACGATGGATATTGCGCTGAAAATAGCCAACACCCGCCTGTGTCGCGCCGTTGTAATCAGGATTACGCGGGATACCAAGCTCTTGAGCACCCGAAATAAACGCTTCACTGATGGGATGAATCCAATCAATGTTGGTAATCGGCATTAAGCCCGAACGGCCGCGATACCGATCGTCGCCCTCACCAATGCGCGACTCTGTCTTTTTAAAAAAAGGTAAGACGTCGGCGTAGCTCCAGCCAGGGTTACCCGCTGCGGCCCAGTCGTCAAAATCTTCAGCTTGGCCGCGGTTGTACACCAAGCCGTTAATCGCCGTAGAGCCGCCTAAAGTTCTGCCCTGGGGCACAGGCACACGTCGTCCACCTGTGTGCTCGGTCGGCTCTGTCGAAAAGGGGAATGTGACCTTTGGATCAAACACCTTTTTGATATAACCCGCTGGCATGTGTAGCATGGGATCCCAATCTGAGGGCCCCGCTTCAAGCACGCACACCGTCACAGAGGGGTCTTCAGATAAGCGATTGGCCAAGATCGAGCCTGCCGCGCCACTTCCAACAATAATGTAATCAAAGCTACCCTGTGGCAATGCTGAAGGTGTCGTCATCTAGGTGCTCCAGAAAAACTATCTGATTGCAGGGTTGATAGCATTGTCAGCACTATGCTCAAACAAAACTGCCCAGCGTAAAGGCGATACCGCTTGTCATCAATGCGCTCCAAGATAGGCGGCGCGTACTTTGGGATCGCGCCGTAACTCTGCGCCTTTGCCCTCTAAGGTGATGCGACCTGTTTCGAGTACATAGGCACGATCTGCAACCGCGAGCGCTTGATTGGCCATTTGTTCGACCAACAAAATGGTGACGCCACGCTCTTTCAAGGCACGGATCACACCAAAGATTTCTTTGACGATCAAAGGTGCCAAGCCTAATGAAGGCTCATCCATCAGCAACAAAGTTGGCCGTGACATTAGCGCGCGCGCGATGGCCAGCATCTGCTGCTCGCCACCCGAGAGGGTGCCAGCCATTTGACCTTGTCGCTCTTTTAAACGCGAAAAAATTCTAAACTGCTCTTGCACGTCTGCTTCAATTACGTCTTGACCATCTTTGCGGTGAAAAGCACCCAACAAGAGATTGTCTAAAACGGTTTGATCCGGAAACACCTGCCGCCCTTCGGGTGACTGCGCAATCCCCAGGGATACGCGAAGATGGCCGGGCATCTGCGTGATATCTTGCCCAGCAAATAACACACGGCCTGCCGCTGCGGGCTCGAGCCCTGAGATTGTCTTCATCAAGGTGCTTTTGCCGGCGCCATTGCCACCAATAATCGTGACGATCTCGCCAGCATCGACGTGCAATGAGATCCCTTTGATCGCTTCAATCGCGCCGTAACGCACTTCAAGCTGATCCACCTCGAGCACCGGTTTAGTAGGCATGGTGATCTCCAGTAGACTTATCTTGCAAGCGCTCGCTTACATTGGTGATCACTAGATGGCGTTCATGTGCAAGCTTATTGAACATGGTTGCCTCCAGCAGGCTTGTCATGCCGCGGCTCTGGTGCAGTATTTTTAAGATCATCCAAATCGTCATCGACCCCGAGATACGCTGCGATCACACGCGGATTGTTTTGTACCTCGACTGGGGTGCCCTCGGCAATCTTCTCGCCATAGTCGAGCACGATGACATGATCTGAAATCGCCATGACCAAATCCATGTGGTGCTCAATTAACAGAATCGTGATGCCAAGATCACGAATTTGAGAAATCACCTGGATCAGCTCTTGTGTTTCCTGAGGGTTCAACCCTGCAGCAGGCTCGTCAAGTAGCAGTAGGCGTGGGTGGGTGGCTAAGGCACGGGCAATTTCAAGGCGACGCTGCAAGCCATACGGCAAGCTGCCGGCTAGCTCATGCGCTTTGTCTTTTAAGCCTAGTAATTCAAGAATCTGTAACGACTCGCGATAGGTTGAGACCTCTTCGTGGCGCGCACGTGGCATGCTCAGCAGATAGCTGAGCATGCCTGCCTTCAAGCGCGAATGCAATCCAACCTGAACGTTTTCTAAAACAGTCATGTTGCTAAACAGCTTAAGATTTTGAAAGGTACGGGCCAAACCGAGGCTACAAATTTTGTTTGCCGGCAGGCCCGCAATTGAACGGCCATTAAATTCGACAGTACCGCTATCGGGTTCTGTCACGCCTGACAGAATATTCAGCAAGGTAGTTTTACCCGCACCATTCGGGCCGATCAACGAATGAATGTGCCCTGACTTAATGCTGATACTCACATGATTCGTCGGAATCACGCCACCATAGGCTTTATATAAATTTTCGGTTTTTAATAAGGGTAGATCAGCTGCGGCAACCTCGTCAGCTCTCAGGCGCCACGCACTGGTTTCTCGGGCTAATGCCGCGGGCGCAAACCATGACGGAAGAAGCTTACGCGACGTATTGCGGACCATACCTGACAGACCGTCTGGCATGACATAAAGCGCAAAGAGTAATAACGCCCCATACGTAAAGTGTTGAAGGTGCGGCCAACGTGCGAGAAACGCATCCAACAATGTGAGCACTAACGCCCCGAGCAAAGGTCCATAGATCGAGCTGCCACCAAAAAGCACAATCAACAGAAAGAAAATTGACAGGCCAAAGGTGATGAAATCTGAACTGATATATTGGTTTTGCTGTGCAATCAAGGCGCCGGCCAAGCCACAGGTCACTGCGCTGACCACAAACGCCAAGACTTTAAAGCGATAGACACTGACGCCCACACTCTCGGCAGCAATCTCAGCCGTATTCACCGCTCTGAACGCGCGGCCATACTTGCCATTGACCAAGGCTCGAATCGACAAGTGCGCAAGAATCGCTAAAAACCCGACAAACCAAACCCACTCTTTAGGACCAAGACGCACGCCGCCAAACAAGCTTGGGGGCACCACGCCGTAAATACCGGCTTGCCCGCCAAAGACGTCTTGCCACTCTGACACAATTTTTTCGATCACGATGCCAAACGCTATTGTGACCATCGCTAAGGCCGGGCCTTTTACGCGTAAGGCGGGTAAGGCAATGATGACGCCAAAAATACCCGAAATGACTCCGCTGGCCGCAAAGGCGACCCAGGGGTTCCAGCCTGCGCGCGTGGTCAACAAGGCCACCGCATAGGCACCTACGGCAAATAAGCCCGCGTGCCCTAGCGATTTTTGGCCTGTGATGCCGACTAGAACATTCAAACCAGAGCCCGCCAGATAATTGACGCCGACTAAAAACATCACCTTTAGATAAAACCCGTTATCCGTCGAAAACGGCAACAGAACGATGACAGCTACGACGAAGGCTAAGCCGAGCAGGTGAGCTCGATTGTGTTGCTCAAGCATCAAACTTTCTCCACTTGGCGCTGACCTAACAAGCCCTCTGGCTTTAAAGCCAGCACAAGAATGATCAACAGAAAAATGCTGATTTCTCGCATTTCAGCTTGCCATAATCCGACAAGTGCTTCAAGCAGACCCAATAAAAATCCACCCAGCATGCAACCGCGCGGATTATTCAGCCCTCCGACAATGGCGGCAGAAAAAGCCTTCAGTGCAATCGTCAATCCCATAAAGACCGAAGCAGTTGTAATGGGTGCAATCAGCATACCCGCCAACCCAGCCAAACTTGAGCTAACCACAAAGGCCAGCACGACGATCGCTGACACGTTGATGCCCATTAATGTTGCCGCATTGCGACTATGCGCCACTGCACGTACCGCCTTACCGAAGCGGGTTTTACGTAGAACATAGTCCATGCAAAACATCATCAGGATGCTGACAATCAACACCAGCACCTCTTGCGGCACGATTCCGGCCCCGCCAATGCGGATCACATCGTTACCCAAAGGTGACGGCAACACGATCGCTGTCGGCCCCCAGATGGCCAAGGCAGTATTTTGAATAATGATGCCGAACCCAATGGTACTCATGACCCAAGCTAAGCCAACAAAGCCCATGAAGGGGCGCACTGCCGTGTAATACAGCAGTACCCCCAGCAGACCCAGCACCACTACGCTAGCGATCAAGCCCATCGCGTAACGAAAGGGCGTCACATCACTCACCTGCAACGCCTCGGTAATGTCCTTACCAGCAAGCAATAAAACCGCCGACACACCAATGAGCGTGCCCACAGCCAAAAACTCGCCTTGTCCAAAATTAAACGTTTTTGTTGTGGTGTGCGTGATGCTGAAACCAAGAGCGACCAACGCGTAAATGCCACCGAGCGCCAAGCCGCTAAAAACGGCTTGAAGAAGTGCAACCATGATGTGTTTCCTTACAGCAGAATCGAAAACAACCTTTTACATCCTAGTAAAAGGTTGTTTTTCATCATTGCGGGATTATCTTTTTAGGTCGGCTGGCGTAATAGATTTAAAAATATCGTCTTGGAAACGAACAATCGCGCCAGCTTCAGTCCACTTGGCCAGATAAAAGTCATCGACGCTCAAGCCTTCATGCTTGGTTTTTGAAAAAGGCTTGTTGTACATTTTGATCACGCCTTGCACACCAGACAAGTCCTCTAACGCAGCGGCAACTTTTGGCCCATCGGTGCTACCTGCTTTCGTGATTGCTGCGGCAAGCAACGTCACAGCATCGTAGGCTTGCGCGGCGCAGACAAAGGTCGTCATCGTCGGGAAATTCTTACGGACACGCTCGCCAAGGGCTTTGGTGCGCTCATTACTGTCTTCGGTGGTTGAGGCAGCAATAATCAGATGCGGCGCAAGCTTGGGCCCCGTCATACGATAGTACAGCGAGCTTAAATTACCCCAAGTGCCCAGTGTGACTGGGAAGTAATTAATTTTCTCCATACTTTTCACCACGTTCGCCGCACCATCGGCAATCGCATAAATAATGACCGCATCAGCACCGGCATTTTTGATTTTGGTCATCTGCGAGGTAATGTCGGTATCTTTCGGACCGAATTTTTCAATCAGCACGGGTTTGACGCCATGCAGTTCGAGTACCTCTGCAGCATCTTTGATCCCGGCTTGGCCATAGCCTGTCGAGTCAGCAATGATGGCGATTTTTTTATTTTTAGACGCTTTGACTGCGTACGCTGCCAACAGAGCGACCTGTTCGCGATCAACCATCGATACACGGAACATGTAGTTCTGCGGCTCTTTTGCATAACGAGTCGTGATTTCGGTCGCCGTCGCCGTCGCACCAATCACAGGGATCTTTGCGTTTTGCGGAATATGCAACCAAGCCAGGGCATTACCTGAATTTGAAGGCCCGACGACACCGACGACTTTCTCGTTATCGATCAACTCGGTCATATTCTGAATGGATTTTGGTGGAGTTCCTAAATCATCACGAATCACCGCGACCACTTTGCGGCCTAGCAAGCCACCCTTTTTATTGATATCTTCGATTGCAGCCTCAAAACCCCAGCGTGCTGCGACACCAAGCTCGGCCACTGCCGTGCCTGACATATCTGCGTTGTAGGCGATTTTGATGTCTTGTGCCTGAGTGGCACCCATCGTCAGCGCCGAACCGAGCGCAAGCGCTACGGCGATACGTTTAAATAGCTTCATGTTAAGTCTCCGGTTTGAATTTCTATTTTCTATTCTTCATCATACCGTTTCAACAGCCTTTTAAAGCCGTTGCGCAGGTAGCTGCGGGTTTCCCCTGATAAAGTCGGCAGCTTTTTCGGCAATCATCATAGTGGGCGCACCGGTGTTACCCGAGGTCATCGCGGGCATCACAGACGCATCGACCACCCGCAAGCCTTCTAAGCCGAACACCCGTAGCGCTGAATCGACCACCGCAGTCGGGTCACTCGCCTGCCCCATTTTGCACGTACCCATAAAATGCCATGCGGTACCTCCACGCTCGCGCGCGCAAGCCAAAAGTTCGGCGTCGGTTTGTGCAGACGCGGGCGGAAAGTCATCGGCTTGACCGTATTTTGCAAGCGGTGGGCTGTGCAATATTGCGCGTGCTAAGCGTAAGCCGTCAATCGCCGTTTGCTGATCGCGTGGATCGGTCAGGTAGTTTGGTTGAATACGTGGTAACTCGAACGGATTGGTTGAGCGCGCGCGTACATGACCGGAGCTGTAGGGTCGCTGTTGATAAAAACCAAGCGTCATCCCCGCAAACTGATCGAGCTGGCCTGCGATGCCTGCCGCGTAGCTGCCGGGTGAAAAATGCAACTGCAAATCGGGCTCGGTCAGCTCGGGGCGCGACCCTGCGAAGCCAAAGGCAACAGAGGGGCTGATGGATAAGACGCTGGGTCTGCCCAGCGCCCATTTAACAATTTCGCCTAATAACCTGACACCGCGTGCGGTACTGTTGATGGTCTGCACACCCTGTACACGCACCACCGAGCGCACCATGAAGTGGTCATGAAAATTCTCACCCACCCCTTCAAGCGCATGAAACACTGGGATCCCAAGCTCGCCCAACACTGCGACAGGGCCGATGCCCGACAGTTGCAGGAGCTTTGGCGTATTCGCTGCCCCAGCGCTGAGGATCACCTCGCGCGTTGCCCGCACAGTCTGTATAGGCGCATTGGGTGCGGCTTGATATTGCACACCCACCGCCCGCTTACCTTCAAACAAAATTCGAGTGACCTGCGCGCGTGTGCGAACCTCTAGCCGGGCTTGCGCCCGCGCGCGTGCTGGTTTTAAAAACGCTCTGGCAGCGCTAACACGCCGCCCGTTCTGGATCCAGCGCTGGTAATAGCCCGCGCCCTTTTGACTTGCCGCGTTGTAATCGATATGCGAAGGCAAGCCAAAGCCGGCTGCGGCCTCAATAAAAGCATCACACAACGGATGGCGCCAATCGCAATTAGTAATCGGCAAGAGGCCTTCAGAACCCCTGAAATGCGGATCATGCGGCGCCATGCGCTTTTCGGTGCGCTTGAAATAGGGCAACACTTCGGCGTATGACCATCCAGCGTTACCGAGCTCAGCCCAATGATCGTAATCACTTGCGGCACCCCGCGTGTAATTAAACCCATTAATTGAACTCGAACCACCCAGCGTGCGGCCCATGCGAGTAATCACCTGTCGGCCATCAATGCCTGGCCCTGGTTCTGTCAAAAAATCCCAAGTGTAGGCAGGGTCATGGCCCACCTTAATAAAACCCGCCGGGATGTGGATATAAGGATTGCGATCGGGTACCCCAGCTTCAAGCAGGCACACTGAAACATTAGGATCTTCAGTTAAACGGTTGGCCAACAGGCACCCTGCGGCACCGGCACCCACAATGACGTAGTCATAGCTTTGCATCAACACTCACTTTAACTTTGTAGGTAACGTTAGCGATAACGCTGCAGCTAGTACTAACAAGATACCCGCCGAGCCGAAGGCGACCCAATGGGTGCCATACGCCTCATAGGCCCAACCACCCAGCCATGAACTAATCATTGCGCCCACTTGATGCGACAGGTAGGTCCAGCCATATAAGATCCCGACGAGTCTGACCCCATACAAATCTGCCAAAATCGCTGACGACATCGCAATACTGCCCGCCCAAACGATGCCACCAATCGCGGCAGTCACGTAGAGTTCGAAATGGGTGCCCACAATCAACAGCGCAAAAAATCCTAAGCCTCGAATTAAATAAATCGCTGAAAGAATGTAACGACGTGGGAGTTTATCGGCCAGTCGACCAAGCACCAACGTGCTGAAAATTGCCACGAGCCCAATCAAACCGATACCAAAAGAACTGGTCGTCGAATCAAACCCATGATCCATCAACATCGGCATACCATGGGTGCCAAGCAAATTCATGCTGAACCCACAGGTAAACAAACCCAGGCAGATTTTCCAGAATGGCACCGTGCGTACCGCTTGAGCCAGAGTCATCGCCGCAACCGCTGCACTCGCCGCGTTAGTCGTGCTGCCTGAGGCAGCCTGGTTAGGCAACGCATCCGTCTGCGCGGGCGCATTCTCACGCATCACAAATACCGCAATCGGAACCGCGAGCAACGCAAAGATCACCGCATAGCCCACCAGCGTCGTCTGCCAACCAACCGTTTCAATCGCTACGGTCAGCACGGGGGTCATGATGGCGATACCCGCCATGGATCCCGTTGACAAGAAAAACAGCGCCATGCCGCGCTGGCGGGTAAACCAGCGACTAATAATTGGCGTGAGCGACACCGGGCTTGTGAAGGCCAAACCGACTGAAAGCAGCACACCAAAGGCTAAAAAGAAAGACCAGGGCGTTCGTGCATAGACTGACCATACTGAAGACAGCACCACAATCGCCATGCCCGTCAACAGCACAAACCTCGTCCCAAATCTTGCCACTAAATAGCCAGCCAAAGGCATGGCCAGGCCATAGCACAACATCCCGATGGCCACGATGCCAGCAAGCAGGCTACGACTAAAACCGAGATCTTCAGCGATCGGTAAAAAAAACGGACCGATACCCATTCGCAAACCGACGGTTAGTAACGTGAGGAGCAAACCACCCGCAACGATGTTCCAGCCAAAATACCAAGCACCTACTTTTGACTGCGTCAAGAGACTCTCCGGTTAGGTCTAATCAAGCACCTGCAATGATCACTAATCACCCGTCACTGACGCTCTAGAAACTCAAGCATCACCTGCGCACATTCTTTAGCGTGCGAAAACGGCAAACCGTGCCGCGCATGATTGAAAACGTGGAATTCAGAATTTGGTAACTTGCTGTGCATTTCAGCCATTTGGTCGACAGCAATAAACGGACTCCCATCGGCGTGCAGCAACAACACAGGTACGTTCACTTCACCCAACTTGGGGCCAAGATCCGCACCCACTAAAATATCTCGCGCCACAATAATCGATTCGACGGGATGATCACCTTGCTGTTTTTCGTACCAAGCGCGCTTAGCAGGCGACATCTTGGCATCATCATGAAACCGCCGAGGCATCAGGCGCTTTGACCACGCGGCAGGACCTTGCTCTTTGAGCAGCGTATCCCATTCAACAACGTTTTGAATCACGCCACCGCGAAACGCTGTGTTGGTGAGCGTCAGTGAGTGCAAACGATCAAGATGTTCCAAGGAATACGCCAGCGCAGCGGTCCCTCCAATTGACTCGCCCACCAAGTGAAACCGTTGGACACCAATGGTATCTGCGATGAGTGAAATATCTTTTATTAATTGAGCAAAAGTGAGATCACCAGCAGGCTTGGCGATTGATTGGCCAAAGCCCCGCATATCAAAACGCGCAATACGATAATTCAGACCCAGTACCGGTAACCACTCCGCCCAAATTTCAGTATTTGCGCCCACCCCGTGATGAAAAATAATTGTTTCACGTTGCTCGACCCACTCTGGGGTCATATCCAAGACGTTGTAATACAACGAATCAATAAAACCTTCTTTGAATTGCATGACAAGCTACCTTAACAAGGGTTGTGTAATCCTAAGCCACTAGGTCAAAACACGCTGGCGAAAATCTAAGGCCGCAGCGCGCAAGGCTTTGCCTAAAATTTTGTAATCGATCGCATGTACAAAAAAATCGATTTGTCGACTTTTCCATGCATCGATTTCACTGAGCTCGTTGACGTAGACGCCAACTTTAATCCGCCGAGCTTGGGCCGCAACAATAATACGGCTCACGGCCTCTTGAATCGTGGGATGGGTCAACTGCCCGTGCAGACCATACGAAGACGCCAAATCCGCAGGACCCGGCATAATCCAGTCAACCTGACTGTCTTGAAGCACTTGTTCGATGCGTTCGACACACGCCTGATCTTCAACTAGTCCTACTGACAAGACATTTTTATTTGACAGTACGGCTGCCTCGGCAAAATTTCTTTGTCCGTAGCCCGCAATCTGCACCCCAGTGCAAGTCGCCCGCACACCTTCAGGCCAGTATTTCATTGATTGCAAAACGTCATTGGCGCGCGCATCATGCCCAAGGTGTGGAATCATCAACCCTTCGACACCCGCATCCAACAAGCGCGAACCATCGGCATAATTTGCGGCACCCAGTCTGACGAGCGCGTGAATCCCTGCGGCTGCACAAGCCCGCACATGTGTCTGCACAATTCGCAAATCATTGAGCGCATGCTCGGTATCAATAATGACAAAATCGTAGCCAGCTTCGGCATACAACTCAGAGATGTTCGAGTCACTCGAAAAAATGAAACCCCCAAGCAACGGTCGCTTGGTAAGCATTTTTTCTTTTAAGCTGGGCATCGTCATCTTTAGTGATTTGTCATTACATATGCGAAAACATCTTACGGCCTTGAACTGGCATATCTGCCACCAAGATCGTGCCGGTTTTTGACTCGGTAATAAATAGTTGCTTGTTATCTTTACCGCCATATGCGCAGTTCGTCACCAACTTACCCGTTGGTGAGTTAATGCGTAGCATCGGCTCGCCCAAGGCGCTAAAGAGCCACACTACACCCAGGCCAACATGACAGACCGCTAGATTATTCTCAGCGTCAATCGCCATACCATCCGGGCCAAAGCCCCCTGTCATCTGAATCGCCATACCCACTTTACTGGTGGTGCCGTCTTTCATGAGCGGTACGCGCCATACACAATTGGCGCGGGTCACGGCAAGCATCACGATGTTTTCATCGCCATTAAGCACCAAGCCATTTGGGCTTGGTATGTTATTTAATATGCAATCCAGTTGTCCGTTTGTGCGTAAGCGATATAGTCGGCCACTGGGATCATGCAAACCAGTCTGCCCTTGATCGGTAAAGTAAATGTCGCCTTGCGCACCAAAGAATAAATCGTTCACGCCACGAAAACGCGTCAACAGCGGGCGATCATAAAATGGCTCAATCTTGCCTGTATTAACATCCAGCACCATCAGGCCGTTTTTATGATCGGTAATAAACGCGCGACCATCTCGGTGAAACTTCAACCCGTTTGGCTCGCCGTCATACTCAACGACTACGCTGATATCGCCGCTCGGTGTGATTTTAAAAACGCGTCCGAATGGAATGTCGGTGACAAACAGATTGCCCTGGCGGTCAAACGAAGGGCCTTCAATAAAGTGAGGCGTTTCAGCCCCATGAAATTGCACATCGGCAAAAGCTGAGCGCTGGCCCACTTTTGAAAGTCTATCTGGAATCTTTGCAAAAACACGCGCTTCGACTACGGGGGGAGCTGCAAACATGGTTCTTCCCTTGTACGTTTTTTGAATGTCAGGCCGAGGTGCTGAGCGCCTCTTTATGTGTCTCCGGATGTCTACTGTTTTACTTGTCGCCGTTACAGGTGTCAAGCAAGGCTTTTGACGCGCATCGTGATTGTGCTAACTTGTGAATAATAAAAATCGGAGACTGTCATGTCGGGCTTGCAAATTACGCCATCTGCTCAATACCCTTTTGGATGTCGCATCGAGGGGGTCGATATTCGGGCCGGAGTGGATGATCAAACCGCCCAAAAAATCAGTGATGCTCTGAATCAGTACCTCGTAGTCTGCGTCTCAGGCAAGCCTTATGACTCTGAACAACTGGTAAGTTGGGCAAAAAAAATCGGCCCCCTTGAGATCAATGTTTCAAAAGCATTTCAAAACAGTCAGTATCCGCAAGTCATGACCTTATCGAATGTGCTGGTCGATGGCAAGCCGCAGGGCTTAGCCGACGCAGGTCAGGAGTGGCATACCGATATGTCTTACAACCGGATCTCGGGACGTGCCACCATTTTGCATGCGCATCAGGTGCCCTTTAAAGACGGGCGCGCGCTAGGCGACACGGCGTTTCGTAGCATGTACGCGGCCTACGAGGCCCTGTCTTCAACCCTCAAAGACAAACTTGATTTACTTGAGGCCGTACATGATTTTGAAAATCTGTGGACGCACATGCTGGCGCGACCAGGTTCAATGCGCAAACCTTTCACCGACGCCCAACGCAAAGAAAAGCCACCTGTTGTCCATCCTGTTGTCTTACGCCACCCATGGACCGGCCGTAAGTGCATTTATGTGAACCGAGGCTTAACAACTCAAATTCTAGGGTTGCCAGAACAAGAGAGTCGCGAACTACTGGATTTTTTATTTGCGCATCAAGAGCAAGCGCAATTTGAATATCGCCATGAATGGCGCGTGGGTGACACACTCATGTGGGATAACTGTGCAAGTATTCACTTGGCGACCGGCGGCTACAGCGCCGATCAGCCGAGAGTGATGATTCGCACACAAATACTGGGCGATGAAACGCGCTATCGCCAAGAAAATGCCTCTTTGGGCGCGCGCGTCTTCAATGCGCTCTAAACGTCTTTTGACTATCACTTACCGAGATCGCTCATGTACAAAATCCGTCTGTTAGCACCACTTGCACTGGCCTTTAGCCTACAACTAAGCGCCGTTTTTATCACTGCACACGCTCAAGAGTTTCCGTCACGTAGCCTGCAAGTGATTGTTCCGTTCACAGCTGGCGGGCCCACCGACGCGATGGCGCGCGTGGTGGGCCGCGAACTGAGTCGACTAACGGGACAGCCCGTCGTGGTTGAGAACAGACCCGGAGCCGGCGGTAATGTGGGCAGTGCGCAAGTGGCTCGTGCCGAACCAGACGGATACACGATGATTGTCAACGGTGGACTAACACATACGCTTAATCCGCAAATCTTTGCCAAAACCAGCGGCTATGCACTAAAAGATTTTAAAGCCGTCGCAGCCTTTGCCAAAAGCCCAATGGTGCTCACGGTGAACTCAGACTTGGGCGTCAACGACGTGCAGCAACTTGTCGCGCTAGCAAAGTCCAAACCAGGTGGCTTATCGTTTGCTTCGGGTGGCCAAGCGAGCAACCCACACATGGCTGCCGAATTATTTAGAGACAGCACGCAAACAAACATGCTGCATATCCCTTACAAAGGGACAGCCGACTCCGTCAAGGACATCGTAAGTGGCCGCGTACAAGTCGGCTTCTATAGCCCTCAGGTGGCAGAGCCATTGCTCCAAGCCGGGCGACTCAAGGCTTTAGGCGTCACCTCAACCACGCGCATCAAAGGTTTAGAAAATATTCCGACAATCGCAGAACAAGGCGTGAAAGATTTTGTATTTGAATCTTGGTACATCATTTTGGTGCCAGCCAAAACACCTGCGCCGATCGTCAACAAACTCAATCAGCTTGTCAATCAAGCCTTAGACAACCCGGATACCCAAAAAGCTTTTTCTAATATCGGCCTGGACGTCATTCATGCAACACCAGCTCAGACCGAGGCAAGCATTACTGCTGAACAAAACAAATGGAGCGATCTCGTTAAAAAAATCGGCTTGCAACTCGACTGATCCTTGACGCGAGCCACCCGCCTCGGCTTGCGCGGCCCTTGGTCCGCGCACCGAGATATCTAACGTCACATCTTTGTCGGCAACCACGTTGCCAGTTCAGGCCAGACCATCAATAAGAGTGTGAACAGAATAATCAGGATTGCGTAAGGCAGCGCGCCCCACATCACATCTTCAATACCGCCCTTGTCTGGGCGGATACCATGCACCACAAACAGATTCATCCCAACCGGTGGTGTGATCAAGCCAAGCTCACACATCAGAATAATAAAAATACCAAACCAGATCGGATCAATCCCCAAGGCTGTCGCAATCGGGAACGTGATCGGTATGGTGGCCACCATCATTGACAGCACGTCCATGAACATACCAAGAATCAGGTAAAAAACGATCAATCCAAGGATCAGACCCGTTGCACTTAACCCTAGGCTAGTCACCCATTTTGTCATGGCCTCAGCCACACCCGTCAGGCTAATCGTCAAGTTCAAAATAAAGGCAGCAGTGATGATCAATAAAATCATGCCGCTGACACGTGCCGTCGAAATAAAGCAGGTACGTAGCAACACCCACTGCAACTTGCCAGCTTTCCATACAAAAAATAGCGCCACAAGCACGCCAAGGGCAGCACTTTCAGTCGCTGTAGCGATACCAAAATACAGGCTACCCATGACGATCCCAAACACGATCATGGGCGGAACAAGATGCGTCAGCAATGCAATACGTTGATCCATGGGCACTTTTTCTTCGCGCATCGACGAACCGCTGGCCACGCTAGACGCCAGGATGTAGAGCATGAACACGGCGGTCAGCAGCAGCCCGGGGATGATGCCGGCTACAAACAATTTACCAATTGAGGTGTTCGTGAGCGAACCATAGATAATCATGTTGACGCTAGGCGGAATCAAAATACCCAGCGTGCCGCCCGCAGCAATACTGCCTAACGAGGCGCGAACCGGGTAGCCACGCTTTAACAGCGAAGGCAACGCTACCGTACCAATTGTGGCCGCAGTGGCCACTGACGAACCTGAGGTCGCTGCAAACAAAGCGCAACTGCCGATATTGGTGTGCAATAAACCGCCGGGCAAACGACCAAACCAGGCTGATAGCGAAATGTACATGCGGTCAGCAATGCCCGAGCGTAACAACAGTTCACCAAGTAAAACAAACAGCGGGATTGACGTTAAAAGATTTTCGTTATGCACGCCCCAGACGACTGGAGCGATTGAATCAATAAACGGCATACCATAAGACCAGACTCCACCAATAATACCGATCGCAGCCATCGCCACCGCAATGGGTAAACCAACAAGCATGGCGGCTACCATCGCAAAAAAGGCCAGCGAGATCAGCGTGACGCTCATGGCTTAACCCCTGAGTCTTGACTACGCAACGCAATATCGGCGAGCTCTTCTTGCAACTCTTCTTTCGCACTTTTAGGCTGATAGTCTTCGTTCAGTTCAGCGATCTGCCCTCTAAACAAAAGCATAGTTGCACGCACAGCAAAGACCAGTGCGACTAAAGCAAAAACCGTTAGGCCAGCTAACCAAACCCCCTGGGGGTAGACCAGCGGCGTAGCCCAAGGCGTTTGGGCTGTGCTGCCATAGGCCATCGTATCCATGATCACTTTTTTGGCCACCCAGGCCATAAAAATCGCAAAGGCCGCCAGACTAACAATAGACAGCCAATTCATGAACGCTTGCAAACGTGGCCCAAATTTTTCGTGCAAGACGTCCACACGAATATGATTGCGGCCCAACAGCGCCAAACTGAAGGACAGCGTTGAACCAATCGCCAACGCATAGCCCCCAAGCTCATCGGCACCTTGAATTGAAAAATTAAATACCTTTCGCCCGACAGTTTCCACGCTGACCAACACCACCAGAAACAAAAACATCAGGCCGAAGATAGACCCGAGTATGTTTTCAATTTTTTCTTTCATTATTTAATATCCAGTCAGTCAGCGTCGTGAGTCAAAATTACTTCATGCCTGCCAGAGGTCCTACCTTGGCTTTCCAGGCAGCTGAGCAGCCAGGATTGGTCTTGTCACAGACTTCAGCCCAGGCCGGAAACGACACTTTGTCAACAGCGCCACGCACCGTCTCAACATCGGCTGGCAGCACAGGAACGCTCACCAAGTTGTATTTTTTACCGGTGGTGCAAGGGTCTTTGCCTGCGTTGCAATTGAGTGCGTCGTTAAAAAGGAGTTCTGAGTATGTCCAGATGTC
>CALQNE010000039.1 GCA_943331855.1 Bordetella parapertussis | reverse complement strand
TTGCTCGACGATATGGCAAGCCTGTTGGTCGGGCAACCGCTTGTGCCGTTTGAAATCGAGCGTCTTCTGAATCAGCGCTTTACGCTGTTAGGCGCAGTCGGTTTGGTAGGGATGGCCATCTCTGGCATTGATATGGCGGTATGGGATGCCTTGGCCATTCAGGCCAATCAACCCCTTGCTTGTTTGCTAGGCGGGCAACTTAAACCTATTACGGCATATAACAGCTGCGGGTTGGGTTTGACGGGACAGCAGGCGGATTTAAGTGCTTTAGCGCGTGAGTCTAACGAGTTGTTGGTAGGTGGCTTTTCTGCGATGAAGTTGCGTCTTGGTTATGCGAAATTAAGTGATGATGTTGCCGCTGTGAAGGCGGTGAAGGGTGCACTACCCGAGGGCACGCAATTGATGACGGATTACAACCAGGGCTTGGATCCAAGCGAAGCGATTCGTCGTGGTCACGCGCTCGATGATTTAGGGTTGACTTGGATTGAAGAACCCGTACGTGCAGATGATCATGCGGGCTGTGCGCGCGTGGCGGCTGCACTGAAAACGCCAGTGCAAATTGGTGAAAACTATTGGGGCTCTCGCGATATGTCGCGGGCCATCGCTGCGCAAGCCAGCGACTATGTCATGCCTGATCTTGAGCGTATTGGTGGGGTGTCCGGTTGGCTGCGTGCTGCAGCAATTGCTGATGCAGCGGCACTACCGATGTCGACGCATCTGTTTCCGGAAGTGAGCGCGCATTTAATGTGCGTTACGCCAACGGCGCACTGGCTTGAATATGTGGATTGGGCCAATCCCATTCTCAAGACCCCGCTTGAGATCAGCGGTGGGCAAGCGGTGTTGCGCGCGGTGCCAGGTTCAGGCCTAGAGTGGGATGAGGTTCAGGTAAAAAAATACGCGTATTGATTAATCGACTTTGATTCCGCTTGCTTTGATAACTTCGCCATAGCGTTTGCGATCGAAATTAATACGTGCTGTGAACTCCTCAGTGGTCATGATCAAGGGAGTGGCACCTTGTTTAATTAAAACGTCACGCGTATCGTCTTGCGATAAGACTGCGCGAATATCCGCGGCCACTTTACGGATAATGACGCTTGACGTGCCTGCAGGTGCCAACATCCCAATCCAAGAGCCTGTATCAAAGCCGGGTACGCCGCTCTCTGCTACGGTGGGAAGCTCTGGAAGCGCCAGCGAGCGATTGGCACTGCTGACGGCGAGCCCGCGTAGTTTGCCTGAGCGAACAGCACCACTACCTTCGAGCACGGTTGCAAAGAGGAGGTTTACATGACCTGCCATTAAGTCTGCAACGGCAGGGCCGCCACCCTTGTAGGGTACGTGCAATAAATCAATGCCCGCCGAACTCTTGAGAATCTCTGCGGCCAGGTGAGGCGCGCCGCCCGCACCAGAGCTTGCATAACTAATCTTGCCGGGCTCGGCTTTTGCGGCAGTGATGAGTTCTTGTACCGACTTGAAAGGCAACGAGGGCGTCACCAACAACACAAGTGGCAACTCAGCAATCATCGTGATAGGTTCAAAGGCCGTATCGGGGTTGTAAGGCAATTTGGCGTACAACGCTGGGTTGACAGACTGTGTACCCACGTTGCCCACGAGCAGGGTGTAGCCATCTGGTTTAGCCTTTGCGACAGCGTCGGCACCCAACTGGCCCGCTGCGCCACCGCGATTTTCAACGATGAGGGATTGCCCCCACTTCGCAGAAAGTTTTTGCGCGATGATACGCGCGCCGATATCGGTGCCGCCTCCCGGTGGAAACGGCACGATGACGGTGACCGACCGCGTGGGATAGCTCTGGTCGTTATTGGTTTGCGCTAGCGTGCCACTTGAGCCTAGCGCGAGCAGGATCAGACTAAGATGAACGAGATTTTTTTTGAACCAGATTACAAGCATGATGCGGCCTCCGCTGAATTTTTATTATTCTTGCTTTAAAACCGCGCGTTCACCTGAGGTGTGAAGCACCCCAGGTGAACGCGTTTAGGCTGAGCGCGCTTTTTCAGGAAAGGGCCAGGGCTTACCGGGTGGAACTGGCTCTTCACCCAAGCTTAGTAACATTGCAATGGTGACGTACGTGCCCGTCACGGCAATGATGTCAACAATCTGTTGCTCACCTAAGACCGCTTTGGCGCTATTAAAAAGTTCGTCACTGATTTCATGATCTCGCGTCATAGTCGTGCACACATCGTAGACAGCCGCTTCATCAGGCTGCATATTGCGTGGACGAATACCCGCTTTGATGTCATCAGCGACATGTGCAGGCAAGCCTTCACGCAGCGCGATGGGGTAGTGCGCATGCCACTCAACTTGCGAGGTCCAGATTTTTGCCTGAATCAAAATTGCCAACTCACTTAAGCGCATTGGTATGGATGAATTCCAGCGCAGGTAGTCGAGTAGCTTTTTCATGCGATCTGCAAAAACAGGGCTTCGCAGCATCACGTTATAAGGGCCGGCTAAGCCGACGCTTGAAATCTTCATGATATCGCCCGCTAAATCACGTGCTTCAGGCGCAACGGTGTCTAGGGTGAGTTGTGTAAAACGTTTTGAAGTAAAGGTTGCCATAAGGTCTCCGTGTTGGTGGGTCAATCATAGGCTAAAAATATAGAGGGCGGTCGGCTGTTGCGTTTGACTGACTGCGGACTTATTGGATGCTGGTCTTTGTGCGCTGCAAAAGATCTTTATATTGATTCGTATCTTTAATCCAAAGTGCCCGCATCTCAGCCGGACTCGAGGTGCGAACCTCCATGCCTTGTGCTGCTAAGGTTTCGACGATTCTCGGTGCTTGCGCGGCCTTGAGAACGCTAGCGTTGAGTTGAGCAATGATGGCTTGGGGCGTACCGGTAGGTGCAATGACGCCCTGCCAGGTGTAGGCTTCGAAACCCAAAAGCCCAGCTTCGGCAACGGTCGGAATATTGGGCGTCGCTTGGCTACGTTGACTGCCCGTGGTGGCTAGCAAACGTAGTCGACCTTCTTTGACATGATCCATGTTGCCCACCAATGAGGTGAACATCATATCGACGCGGCCTGCAAGCAAATCAATGAGGGCAGGGCTTGCCCCCTTGTACGCCACATGCACGATGTCAATGTTGGCTGCGACTCTAAAGGCCTCGCCAGCCAAGTGTTGGGCAGTGCCGTTGCTTGACGAGGCAAAGTTGATTTTTCCTGGATGTTGCTTGGCGTAGGCAATCAGCTTTTCAGTGGTATCCAGTTGTGCTTGAGGCGCGACTAACAGACCGAGCGGCTGAATGGTGGTGAGCGCAATCGGTTCAAACTCTGTCACTGGATCATAGGTGGGCGTGTCATGCAGCAGTGGGGTAATCACAAACGCGTTCGTGCCAAAGAGCAGGGTATAGCCGTCAGCGGGTGCTTTGCGTAAGGCTTCAGTTGCTAACAAAGTACCCCCGCCGGCGCGATTTTCGACGATCACCGATTGCCCAAGTGCGACGGACAGTTCTTGCGCCAGTAAACGCCCCACAATGTCTGTGGCTCCGCCTGGTGTATAGGCAATCAGTAGGCGGATGGCGCGTGCGGGGTATGCGGTCTGCGCCACACAAGGCGTGACGAAGCACATTGCAATGAGGGCGAGCCAGACGCGCCAAGCGATGTGTAAGCAGTTCATGGGTGATTAAAAATAAAACTTCAGCATGCGCAACTGCATGTCAATGTGAGCTAGTGTCTGCGTTAAACAGAATTGGCGCGCGTGTACCCGCAGGGCCATAAAAACGTGTGGCCATCACCTGACAACGCCTAATGTAGCGATGTTCGCTTGGACCGTAGTCGGCGACTGCCTGATGCATGGTTCCAATGTTATCCCACATGAGTAGTGAGTCTTTTTTCCATTGATAGGTGTACAGATACTGATCTTTTAACTGCAGTTCAAATAAATAGTCCAGAATCTCATCGCTTTCTTTTGGCGGGAGTTCATTGATCTGTATGGCATACCCTGGGTTCGCATAAAGCACTTTTTCTTGGGTAATTGGATGCGTTAAAAATACAGGGTGTATGGCAGGCGGGCGCATACTTTTTTCTTTTTCACTAAGAGGCGGACGTGTGCTGCCGGGCCGACTGCGCATCAGATCCCAGAATTTATTGAAGTCATGGGTAATTGTTTTATCGGCGAGTCGTGCTTTTAATTCTTCAGGGATATCTCTGTAAACTGCGCGCGTGTTACGAAATTGTGTCGCACCCAGTGGCTTGCCATCGCGCTGTGGTATCACTGTGCCATGTAAAACGTTGGCGAAGGCAATGATGTTCGAATAAGACATGTCGGTATGCCAAGATTGACCGGCATCTTTTAGGCCAAGCGGTTTGTCGTCTTGCACCATATTCGACAAAATCATCACTTCAGGAAATCCCTCTGCCTGTGAACGACCCCCTGGGCTGATATACAGTTCGCCAAAACGCTGACTGAATGATTTCAGTTGAGCGGTTGTGAGGGTTTGGTTAGCAAACTCTAGAACGCCGTGTTTACCCAACGCCCGTATTAACGTATCAACCTGCGTGTCGGTTAACGCGATACTGAGGTCTAGGTCTTGTACTTGCGCGCCTAGTATTTCATGCGTCGGAATAAATTTCATGAGGCCTGGATCCAAGAGAATCGCGTGATATCAACTTATACGGGTGGACGCTTGCGGTGCCAATCAGTGTCACGCTGAAAGGCATCAGCAACTTTAAGGATGGTCGCTTCTTCGAAGTGACGCCCAACTAACTGAAAGGCAAGGGGCATCTGAATGCTTGAAATGCCTGCGGGTACGCTGATCGACGGAAATCCAAGATAATTGATTGCGCGATTGGCATAGGTTAAGCCACTGATGGTGGCGATGACTTCGTCAAGCGTGCCGGTTGTGGTGGCAGCAATGCTTGGGGTTTGTGCGATAAAAATCGGTATATGCACAACGTCGCAATTGGCAAAGCAGGTGTTGAGATAATCTTGAATCAGCGCATGCCGGGCATCGAGTGCTTCACGATAGCGAATGGCGGTGTGTGTGAAGCCCGGTGCAGTACGTGCGATAACCTGCGAGCCGTATTCGTCTCGACGCGTTTCAATCCAGCGGTGGTGAACTGTCGCGGCCTCAACCGTCAGGACCACGGCAGTGTGCTCGTGAATTTTTGCCATATCAGGGACGTTGACATTCACCAAAATGGCACCACGTGCTTTCAAAACATCTAAGCTTGCCTGCAAAGCCGCTGCGACTTCAGGATCAAGGTTTTCACGGTAGTAGGCATCTGGTACGCCAACGCGCAAGCCTTTAATGTCGCCATCCAAACCTGCTTCATAGTCTTGATTGTTTCGCGTTGTGCACCATGGGTCATCCGCGTTGGGTCGACTTAGGTGTGTCAACATACGCGCGCAGTCGCGTGCGCTCTGTGCTAAAGGCCCGACACAATCGAGTGTGTGCGAAAGTGGAAAGACCCCGTCAAAGCTCACCCGACCCGCGGTAGGTTTGATCCCGGTCACGCCACACATTGCAGCGGGATGTCGGATTGAACCGCCAGTATCGCTACCGATTGATCCAAAGATCAAGCGCGCGGCGACTGCGATGCCCGAACCGCTTGAAGAGCCTCCACAGGCATAGGCTGCGTTCCACGGATTGAGTCCGTGCTCGTAATGTGCGTTAAAGCCAGTTGGGCTCATGGCAAATTCTGCCATGTGTAGGGCCCCTAAGTTGACCTGTCCGGCGGCCTCGAGCTCGTTGATCACCCAGGCATTTTTCTTTGCAATATTGCCACGTAAAATTTTTGAACCGACGTGCATTTCGCGACCAGCGACTTCGACGAGATCTTTATGGGCAAGTGGCACGCCATGCAAGGGTGCGAGCTGAGCGCCGCGCGCTTGAGCTGCATCGAGTTCACGCGCGCGGGCAAGAGCCGACTCGTGATCAATGCGAAACACGGCGTTGAACTTGCGACCGATGGTGTCGAGTCGACCTAATGACCAGGCGGTGATTTCTTGGGAACTAAATTTTTTGGAGGCAATACCTTGTGCAACACCGATTAGATCTAACTCTTCAAAATTACTCATATTTGAGCCCCTAGACTGAGCGAATTTGTTGACAACAAGCTGTCAAGGTAACGGGACTGGAGGTATTTGTAAAGTGATAGCCGTATTGCTTATATACAAATGACAATACTGTTGTTCTAAATAAAGCGGTGAGTCGTTACGATAGCTTTATTGGCTGCGAACCCTTATTTCTGAGCGGTTCGCGTGCCGCCTAGGACAAAGCATCATGCAATCTAAACCCTATCTGCAGCACATCTTTCGCGCCGTCGCGGTGGCGTGCATGTTGTATGCGCTGACTTTGATTGCTGATACTGCACGTGCTTCGACGCTGGTTATGCCTGCCAGCGAGCACGCGAGCCGTCCGATCCAGCCTGATAATAGCCATTGAACGGTTCAAGAATTTCAGCAGAGAGTGTGGGTGTTCCGGGGTCTGGAAGATGAAAATGCGTAAAGCCCACACGACGCAGTAAAAAGACCAGTTCTTGATTGATGTCGCCTAGGGCGTGTAATTCACCGCCATAGCCGATTTCGCGTAGACGCGAGGCGATTGAGTACGAACGACCGTCTGTAAACTTGTCAAAGCGTATGCCAATCGCGCTTTGTTCAGAATGCGTCGCTAAAATATTTCTTAAGTAATCTGTGGGTGTACCTGGCTCTGTGCGATTGAATATGGTGTCGGTGTCGAAGATCAGATCAAGTTGCGGCGTGGCGTGAACGCGTTGGCCGGTCAAATCAAAGATATGAGAAGGTGCGAGTGCTTGTGTCGTGTTCATTGAAATTTAAAGTGTTTTGATTAGCCGAAGGCATGCTGAGAGTGCGGCAGGGGTTGACTCTCTAAAACGTTATCTGCAGTCTTGACAGTATGGATGTTTGCCAAGGCGAGTGCCTCACCCACCAGCAAAGAGACGGGCCCTTCAAACTGAGGTAAACCTTGTTGTGCAACCTCATATAAAGTGTGCTTCAGGCGTTGCCCAGCGCGACTAGCGTTTTCAACGATGCAAATTGGGGTATTTTTTGATTTACCTGCTGCAATCAACGTTGCACAGATTTCTTGAGCTTGGGCACTGGCCATATAAAGCACGGCAGTCTGGGCAGCCATCGTTGCAGCAAGCCACTCGTTTTCTCGATTAGTTTCGTATTTGCCTAGCCGAGGCGTCACAAACACAACACTTCTTGACTCGCCTCGCGAGGTCAAGCTCGTTTGCAAATCGGCTGCGGCAGCACAGGCGGCCGTCACACCCGGAATAATTTCGATATCAATCTTTGCTGCCCGACAAGCCTGTAGCTCTTCGGTGAGGCGTCCAAAAATTGAGGGGTCTCCCCCTTTTAAGCGCACAACGTTTAAGCCTTGTTTGGCAAGCGCGACAAGGGTTCGGCAGATAAATGCCTGTTCTACCGAGGGTCGACCCGAGCGTTTTCCTGTCGCTAGCCAACGAGCCTGGGGCGCAGCTTCTTGCATGCCTTCGACATCCATCAACGCGTCATGCAGCACCGCGTCGGCTTGGCTTAAAATCCGCCAGGCTTTGCGCGTCATGAGTTCTGGATCGCCGGGGCCGGCGCCGATAAACCAGATTTTCATACGAGTGTCTCTTTCTGACTTTCTGTGGGCTCGCGTTTCGGTTTGTGTTCGGGTTTGCGCGCTGCCTCAGCGGCCTGAGCAAAGATCGGTTTTCCTAAACGCGCGACGGCTTGTCTGAACGTTTCGCCAGGTTCACGCTGCTCAAGATATGCGTCAATAATTTCTTCGACTGCATCCGCGATTTCATCTTCTGCGAACGCGCGGCCGATAATCGTGCCCAAGGCTGCGGGCGCACCGTGCCCTGAGTGTCCGCCCAGTAAAAGCTGATAGAACGCAGCGCCGTCTTTATCAACGCCAAGAATACCGATATGGCCAACATGGTGATGCCCGCAGCTATTCATGCATCCCGAGATTCGTAAATCAAGTGGGCCAATTTCTTCTTGGGCATCGAGCGCGGCATACCGTTGAGCAATATCCTCAGCAACGGGTATCGAGCGCGCATTAGCCAGCGCACAAAAATCACCACCAGGGCAGGCGACCATGGCGCCGATCAGCCCCCCAACCGCATGATGCAGGTTTAAGGTTTTAAGGGCCTCATACAATGCGGGCAAATCTGTTTCGCGTACGGCAGGCAAGACAAAATCTTGGGTATGACTGACTCGGATGAAACCTTGACTGAAGCGATCGGAGATGGCTGCGATCGCATCCATTTCGTCGCTCGTGACATCGCCTGGTGGGCGACCGGGTGCCTTCAAAGGTATCAGGATTGCTGCATAACCAGGTTGGCGATGTGCAAGGCGATTGCGCTTGAGCCAACGCCGCCATTGCGTTGCTTCGATCTCTATTTCTGGTGGATGAGGTGTGTCGAGTGCCTGCTTGGGAATCCAATTCGGTTCAACGAAAGCACCTTTGACGCGATCCAGTTCAGCCTCAGAAAGTTTGTGTGGGCCGTTACGCAGGTCTGCCCATTCGGCCTCAACCATATCTCTAAATTTTTCGATACCGACGCTACGCACTAAAATCTTAATACGTGCTTTGGTTAAATTGTCACGTCGGCCAAGCTCGTTATAGACACGCATGACCGCGTGGGTGTACGTCAAAATATCAAACCAATCAAGACGCTCGCGCAACACTGGCCCCAGGATCGGTGTGCGCCCTAAACCGCCTCCCACCCGCACTCGAAAGACCGCGTGGGGGCTTGCTTCAACGACTTCAAAGGCCATGTCGTGAATTTGAACCAAGGCGCGGTCTTCAGGGGTGCCCGTGAGTGCGACTTTAAATTTGCGTGGCAAAAAGCAAAGCTCTGGATGAAAGGTACTCCATTGACGCAATAATTCAGCGTAAGGGCGTGGATCCAAGATTTCATCTGGGGCAATGCCCGCAAGTGCATCGCTGGTGATATTGCGTAAACAGTTGCCACTGGATTGAATACCGTGGATGCCAACCCGTGCCAGATCATGCAAGGCTTTTGGTGTGTCGTCTAAAGAGATCCAGTTCAGTTGCATGTTCTGGCGCGTCGTCAGATGCCCGTAGCCTCGATCGTATTTACGTGCCACTTCGCCCAGCGCCCGTAGTTGGTCGCTTTTTAACATTCCGTAAGCAATCGCAATGCGTAGCATCGGAGCGTGACGTTGAATGTACAAACCATTTTGCAGGCGTAAAGGTTTGAGATGGTCGTCGCTTAGCAGACCTTCTTTATTGCGTTGAATTTGTCCGGCGAGCTGGCTAGCCCGTTCGGTTAAACGCGCGGTGTCAAAGCTTGAAGGTTGATACATGATGGTTGACGCAGATTTCAAACCCTAGAGGCTAGTGAAATCGTTATCAACCGTCAAAGACCCATTTTTTGTTTGCTTATAACAAAAGTACCAAAAACTAGATTTGTTATTCAAATTCAAACGGGAGGGTCGGTTGTGCCGAGCGGTCGTGATAGTCGGCTACCTGCACGGGTCGCAGGCTACCCGCACGAACGCCCAAGAGACGAATTTTTTGTTCAAGCGGTACGCGTTTCAAACATTCGGTGGCGGCCAGCCGAATCTGATGTCCTTCAGTAACGTCGTCTGGCAACGTGAGATCGCGCGTCACCACGTGAAAATCTGCGTATTTCAATTTGATGCCGATCGTACGGCTTGCATATCCTTTGCGTTGCAGATCATCGGCTAGACGCATGCAAAGGTTGGTGAAGACTTCAGAGAGTCTTGCACGATCATGTTTGGCATGTAGATCGCGTTCAAACGTGGTTTCGCGGCTGATTGATTTTGGCTCTGACCAGGTCACCACGGGACGGTCGTCAATACCCTGGGCCACTTGAGTCATCCAAGTACCAGTGCTGCGACCAAAGTGAGTAACAAGCTGCTCGGCAGGTGCCGCGGCTAGGTCTCCGATGGTATGAATACTAAGCGAAGCCAGTTTTTCATTGGCTTTCGGGCCGATACCATTAATTTTTTTTGCAGGTAGTGGCCAGATGCGGGTGGTGAGTTCGCCTGGTGCCAAAATTGTGATGCCATCCGGTTTTTCAAGATCTGAACATATTTTTGACAGAAGCTTGTTCGGCGTGATGCCGATCGAACAGCTCAAACCTGTGGCTTCGAAGACCGCTTGTTTGATGCGTTTGGCCAGCGCGTGCGTTTCTTCAGCAATATCCGTCAGATCGATATAGATTTCATCGATGCCTCGGTCTTCAATACGAGGCGCAACCGACGCGACTGCCGCTTTAAACAGGCGAGAAAAATTTCGGTAAGCTTCAAAGTTGGCAGGTAGGATAATTGCGTCGGGGGCTAAAACAGCAGACTTCATTAAGCCCATCCCAGAAAACACGCCCAATGCGCGCGCTTCGTAGGTTGACGTCGTGATGACTCCGCGGCCCACATAATCGCGCAGGCGCGCAAAGTGCTTCTCGCCTTTGTCGTTGGTCACGGGTGCACTTGCACTGCGCCCACCCACCACGACGGCTTGGCCGCGCAGTTCTGGGTAGGTGAGCAACTCGACCGATGCGAAAAATGCATCCATGTCCAAGTGAGCGATTCTGCGTTCAGTCGTCATCGTGCAAAATCAGAGCTGTGTTCATCGCGTAAACGAGTTATTCAAAGCCATAGAGCGCTGCTGGGTTACTGACGAGGATCTGTTCAATCACCGAACGGTCGGATGTCCATCGTGTGAGCATATCCATCATATTGGCATCGTTAGGTTTATTCGCTTCGGTTGGGTGTGGCCAATCGCTCCCCCATACCAAACGTTGCGGTGCGGTAGAAATCCAATGACGCGCCACTGGATCAATATCCAAAAACTGACCGGCCTCGCCAACTTGACTATCCAGATAGGCGCCCGAGAGTTTGATCCAGGTACGTCCTTGCGCTAACAAGTCTTCGACGATTTTGACCGCAGGGTGCCCAATCCCAAGGGGCTGAGGTAAGCGGGTCATGTGATCGAACACAAGTTGCGTGGGCAGGCGCTTAAGCATTGACTCGTGCTCAACGATTTGATCTGCGGTCCAGTGCAATTGAAGATGCCAGCCGAGTTTTGCAATACGTGCGGCAAGCGGTTCGACCATCTCAAAGCTGGCGGCAGCATTTTTTGGGGTGTACAACGAAAATCGCACCCCACGAATGCCGCCAGCATGCAAGGCTTTTAAAGTTGCGTCGGTGACATCGGTGCGTAACACGGCCACGCCACGCGTAGATTTTGAGCCAAGTTGTGCGATGGCATCGAGCGTGACATCATTTTCGACACCGTAATTGCGTGGAGTGACTACTACGGCGCGCGTAGTGCCTAAACGTTTTTGCAACAGTCGATACTCATCGACCGTTGCGAGCGCCTGAAGCGCCGCCGCATCCGCTGTTTGAATAAAACGTGCGTCGTAGATGTGTAAATGGCAATCGCAAGCGTTAGCGGGTACCGAAAGCGCAGGCGTATTGCTTCCCGCAGAGTTGGGCACGCTTATGCCCGCGAGTGGATTTGCCGTCATTTCTTTTTACCTGTTTGCTTAAGGCGTTTTGCTTCTGCGCGGATCAAATCTGTATGCTGCCCCAGCGTTGGCGCGGCAAAGGAGTCCGGACCGGGTGTTCGGCTAAATTTGATCGAACGCTTTAAGCCGCGATAGGTTCCGACCACGGGGTGTTCATAGGTTGTGAGTAGGTCTTGGCTGACAACCTGAGGATGGTCAAACATATCTTCAATCGAAAGCGCAGCTGAGCAGGGTACTTCTTCTCCAAAAATACCTTCCCACTCTAGAGCCGTGTGTTTGAGCAGCGCTTCGCGTACTTGTGGCACGATCTCTTGTTGATATTGTGCGCGTTTGCGTACGGTGTCATAACGTTCGTTTTTAGCTAAATCTTCTAGGCCAATTTTTTGGCACAAGGCAGTCCAAAAATGTGGTGCATTGGCCGAAATATACAAATAGCCTTCGCGAGTGGGGTGTAAGCCGGTGATCCCCAGTGAACGCATGTCGCGACCCACGTCACGTCCTTCATCCTCGGCCCAAACCAACCGTGCAGATTGCAAGGTCATGGCGGCTGCCAATAATGAGACGCTGACAAACTGACCTTGGCCCGAGCGTTCGCGTTCGAACAGAGCCGACGACACTGCACCAGCGACTAATGCTGAGGTGTAGTAATCGACGATCGAGCCATACAGTATCTCAGGTGGACCGCCAGGCTTGCCCTGAAGCACTGTCATACCGGTCATCGTTTGTAAAACCTGATCAAAGCCTGCTTTTTCTTTGTAAGGCCCAGACTCACCGTAGCCGCTGACTGTGCAATAAATCAGGCGAGGATTTAAAAGTTTCAGTGTCTCGTACCCGATCCCGATTCTTGGGGCAACGCTCGGTCTGAAGTTATGAACCAACACATCTGCAGTTTCGATGAGCGTGAGTAGGGTTGCGAGATCATCCGGGTTTTTGATATCTAGTACTGCAGCGAGTTTGCTGCGGTTCACGCCTAAAAAGGCACGGCTCTCAGAGGCAAGCGATGAGGGATATTTTCTTAAATTATCACCACTGGGTGGCTCGATCTTGATGATCTCAGCCCCTTGATCGGCCAAGAGCGTGCACCCGTAAGGGCCTGCAATATAGGCAGAGAGATCGACCACACGAATCCCCGAAAGCGGGCCGTGATTGCCCGTTCTTGCAGGCAGATGAGAAGATTGTTTTGAATCAGATGCTTGTGTCATAAAACTCACTCAGGTTGAATGTCGGCAGCTTGTGCGACGAGTTTCCAGCGTTTTAATTCTGTATCGATATGTTCAGCAAAGGCCTCTGCGCTGATAGGAGCAGGGCTCGCACCCTCTTTAATGAAAAAGGCTTTCATCTCGGTTGAGGTCGTGATGGCGTTGATCTCGCGGTTAAGCCTCGTCACTATCGCGGCGGGCGTATTGGCCGGTGCTAAGACACCCCACCAGAGTTCAACGGCGCTCTGCACGAAGCCCAATTCACCAAGCGCGGGTAGGCTGGGCGCGACTTCGCTACGCGCGACGCTACCGACTGCGAGTCCCCTGATCTTGTTCGCGTTGACCTGTGCGAGCAATGATGGTGCGCTGGCAATTAAGATATCAATCTGTCCGCCAATTAAATCCGTAAGCGCTGGACTCATGCCTTTGTAGGGGACATGGGTCAATTTGATTTGCGCGGCCTCTGCCAAAATCTCAGTAGCAAACTGGTTGATGCTGCCCACGCCAGAGGTTCCATAGTTTAATTTTGCAGGATTCGCTTTTGCAAAAACAATCAACTCTTGAAGTGTTCTGAAGGGCGTCTGTTGGCTAACGGTGATGAGCAGCGGACCCTTGGCCAGCATCGCGACCGGTACAAAACTGGTTTGCGCGTTGTAGGGTAGGTTTGTTCGAATTGCAGCGCCAGTGGTAAAGGTCGAGGAAAGCACTACTAAGGTGTGACCATCCGGCGGTGCTTTGGCCAAAATCGAATTGGCGAGAATCCCACCTGCAGCGGGTTTGTTTTCAACGACGATGGGCACACCGAGTACAGCCTGGAGAGGCTTGCTAAGCGCGCGTGCAAAAACATCGTTCGAGCCGCCAGCCGCACTACCGACTAACAGTGTGATTGGCTTGTCAGGAAAAACGGTCTGGCCTACGGCGGGCATGATGAAGCCAAATAGATTCACTAAGGCCGTTAGGCCGAGCGTTGATAAGCGGATCGCATTCATTGGATGTACATTAGAAGTGAGCGTTGCCTGTTCAAGTGACTTAATTCTCAAAGGCTAAACAACTAGCCAAGCACTCGTTTATAGAATAGATTTGGACAGCTTGCCAGCGATGTATCCCGATCTTAACGGTAGATGACTGCGTGGCGAATCACTTTCACTTCAGAATACAAATTACAGAGGCGGGTATGCTCAGATCAATTGGTCAGAAGTTAGGGTCATTTTTTATGGCTTGGGTCTGCATCTCGGGTGCGGCGGCACAAACGGAATCTGTCGAGCGCTTTCCCAGCAAACCGATTCGTTTAATTGTGGGTTTTGCGCCGGGTGGAGGAACGGACTCAGCAGCGCGCACGATTGCGGTGAAGTTATCGTCGTTATTAGGGCAAACGGTCGTGGTTGAAAATCGGGCTGGAGCAGGCGGCAATATTGCGTGCGAAGCGATCGCAAAAGCTGCGCCAGACGGCTATACCCTTGGTCTGGCAAATGTCGGCTCGATGGCGGTGAATCCCCACATGCCGGGCGGCACCAGCTACGACCCACTGAAAGATTTTGAAATGATTTCGGGTGGGGTTACTTTTGGTAATGTGTTGGTAGTGCGCAGTGATTCGCCTATCAAGACGCTGGCAGAGTTTATTGCAGCGGCAAAAGACAAAGACAAGCCCTTGTTTTACGGGTCGGCGGGCTTGGGTAGTGCAGGCCACTTGGCCGGCGAGCTCCTGCAGTCTCGCGCTGGGACGATGGCAGAGCATATCAATTACAAGGGCGGTGGGCCGGTGATGACCGATTTATTGGCCGGTAATATTCAAGCTGTATTCGCAAGCGCCCCGACAGCCGTCCCGCAAATCAAAGGTGGAAAGCTGCGCGGCCTGGCGGTTACGGGAGCCAAGCGTGAGGCCTCATTGCCCGAAGTCCCTACGATGGCCGAGCAAGGCTTTCCTAAATATCAGGCTACCAATTGGTATGGTTTTATTGCACCCGCTCGTACACCCGCAGCAATCGTCACAAAGCTCAATCAGGCGATTGTGGCCTCTTTGCACGATGCACTCACCTTAGAACGGTTGAACGGCGCGGCAATGGCCGCCGACCCGACGACTCCTCAAGAGATGCGCGATTTTGTGGCGCTTGAGTATGAGACGTGGGGGAAGGTTGTACGTACCATTAAGTTCTAAAAAAAACGCCACTGTGAGTACAGTGGCGTTTTGTACAAAATCTGCAGCGAGGCTACGCGGATTTTGCTTTGTGCCTTTCAGAGAGTACCTTGCCTGTAATCAGCACAAGGGCGGTGCAAATAATTGGCCCGACATACATATGATGCATGTATGGCATATTCGCCTCCACCCATCCGCTAATCGCCGGATCTGTAACTGCCATTTCGCCTGCAACCCAACCTAAGAGACCGC
The DNA here is from genome assembly GCA_943331855.1 of Bordetella parapertussis. Classification (GTDB taxonomy): domain Bacteria; phylum Pseudomonadota; class Gammaproteobacteria; order Burkholderiales; family Burkholderiaceae_B; genus Zwartia; species Zwartia parapertussis_H. The sequence goes on along the minus strand of CALQNE010000039.1, from coordinate 2,193 downwards.
CACCAATCGTGATGATGATTGGAAAGCGTTCCATGATTTTGAGCAGGAGTGTCGCACCAAAAATCACGAGTGGAATACTCACGGCAAGACCGATGATCAAAAGCGGCATGCTGCCTTTTGCTGCAGCGGCCACGCCAAGCACGTTGTCCAGGCTCATCACCAAGTCTGCGATCAAAATCGTTTTGATTGCGGCCATCAGGTTATCGCTTGAAGAAACGTTTTCTTCGCCATCATCTGGGCTAAGCAATTGAATGCCAATCCAAACCAACAGTACCGCACCAATCAGTTTTAAGTAAGGCAGGGTCAATAATTTGACGGCAAAAATGGTGAGCACAATTCTCATCACAATGGCGGCGCCCGAACCCCACAAAATCGCGAGTTTTTGTTGCTGTGGGGGCAGTGATCTAGCCGCGAGCGCGATGACAACCGCGTTATCGCCTGATAGAACGATGTTGACCAACAGAATCTGCCCTAAAGGGATCCAGAATTCGTGTAATGTAAGTGAGAAGTCCATAGTTTTTTTATGATGTGGAGTAGGTTTTAAGGAGCAAGAACGGCCGGGCGAAGTGTACACCGCGGCAGAAAACAGCCATGACTAGTACTAACCCTGAGTCAGTCTAAGAATTTCGCAAAAACGTCGAGCGGCTCGCGTTCGCTGATGAGTGTGTTCTCGATCTTGCTCATGTCGGCCACGCCAAGCGCGAGTCCGCACATCACTACTTCGGCTTCCGGAATCCCGGTCACGCGGCGAATCACAGGATGGAAGCGATTAAAGGCCGCTTGGGCACAGGTATCGAGCCCGCGGCCCCGTGCGGCAATCATGAAACTCTGCAAAAAACAGCCAAAATCTAACCAGGAGCCGGTATTCATCTTGCGTTCAATCGTAAAAATAATGCCGACGGGTGCACCAAAAAAAGTGTAATTGCGGCCGTGCTGGGCATGCATGCCTGCCTTGTCATCGCGCCCCAAGCCCAGCAATTTGTACAGACCTAGGCCAACTTTGCGACGCCGATCGATATAGGGCGAGCTCCAATCGGTTGGGTAATAGCGATAATCCTCAGTGAGTGCTTCAAATTGTGCCTTATCACGATAGACCGTCAGGATCTCGGCACTGAGTTTCTCTTTCAAGTCGCCCATGAGCACGTAGGCTTTCCAGGGCTGGGTGTTCGAGCCAGAAGGCGCGCGTGCCGCAACCTCTAAAAGCTTGGCAACGTCTTCGCGTGACACGGGTGTGGGCAAGTAGGCCCGGATGGAGTGACGCGAGGTAATAGCTTCATCGACAATGTTTTGCTGGTTTGTTTGAATCACAGTCAGGGTCTCGCGATAATTAAAGATGAATGTTTGCGTGATATTAACCTTGCCCTCGTCTTTGCTTTGAGGTGATCGAATATCATTGAGTTGACCTTCTAATTTAAAGGATGAGACATGGCCGGACCGCTGCAAGGCTTTAAGGTGATCGAAATGGCGGGTCTGGGCCCTGCGCCGTTTGCGGGAATGTTGATGGCCGACCTTGGCGCCGAGGTGATTTGTATTGATCGAATCGCGCCGCCAGAGCACGACCAGCATGCGATTCATAGCAAAGTGCTGCGGCGCAACAAGCAGTCGATTGCGCTGAATTTGAAACAGCCCTTGGCGATCGATGCCGTCTTGCGTTTGATCGAGTCAGCCGATGTGCTGATTGAGGGCTTTCGCCCAGGCGTCATGGAAAAACTTGGGCTGAGCCCCGAGATCTGTTTGGCACGTCAGCCACGGCTCGTTTTTGGTCGGATGACGGGTTGGGGACAGACGGGTCCGCTCGCGCAGGCAGCTGGGCACGATATTAATTACATCGCCTTATCAAGCGCCTTGCATGCGATTGGTACCCCTGATCAACCGCTGCCACCGCTGAATTTAGTGGGTGATTTTGGTGGCGGAGGCATGCTGCTGGTAGCGGGGGTATTGGCTGCCGCACTGAACGCCCGAGCGACGGGCAAGGGCCAAGTGGTGGATGCGGCTATGACCGATGGCTCGGCACTTTTAATGGGATTGATGTATGCCCGCTTGTCTGAAGGGCAATGGCGCGATGAGCGTGGTCAAAATATGCTTGATGGTGCCGCCCATTTTTATGGCACCTACCGTTGTGCAGACGGGAAGTGGATTGCACTGGGCTCAATCGAGCCGCAGTTTTATGCGCTGTTAATCGAAAAGTCAGGT
>CALQNE010000038.1 GCA_943331855.1 Bordetella parapertussis | reverse complement strand
CCCGGTTCTATTCACGAATTACCGGCAGGCATTGAGCCTGTGCAGGCTCATTAAAGGATTTGTATGTCACGCGCATTGCGTAACGTTGCCATCATCGCCCACGTTGACCACGGCAAAACAACATTGGTTGACCAACTTCTGCGTCAATCAGGTACTTTTCGTTCAAATGAAAAAATGACTGAACGCGTCATGGATTCAAACGATCTTGAAAAAGAACGTGGCATCACGATTCTTTCAAAAAATTGTGCGGTTGAGTACGATGGCACGCACATCAATATTGTCGACACCCCCGGCCATGCTGACTTTGGTGGCGAAGTTGAGCGCGTGCTGTCGATGGTTGATGGCGTGTTGCTATTGGTTGATGCCGTCGAAGGCCCGATGCCTCAAACGCGCTTTGTGACCAAAAAAGCCTTGGCGCTTGGTTTAAAGCCAATCGTCGTTGTTAACAAAGTTGATCGGCCTGGTGCGCGTATTGACTATGTTATTAACGCCACCTTTGAATTGTTCGATAAGTTAGGTGCAACCGAAGAGCAGCTCGATTTTCCAGTGGTCTACGCTTCGGGTCTGAATGGCTTTTCTGGCTTAAGCCCAGATGTACGCGAAGGTGACATGCGCCCATTGTTCGATGCCATCTTGCAGTATGTACCGATGCGCGATGACGATCCGACGGCACCTTTGCAGTTTCAAATTTCCTCGATTGATTACAGCACTTACGTCGGCAAGATCGGTATCGGTCGGATTCGTCAGGGCAGTATCAAGGCCGGTATGGATGTCGTCTGTTTGAATGGCCCAGATGGCGTTCCGTTCAAGGGTCGTGTTAACCAAGTGTTGAAGTTCAAAGGTCTTGAGCGTGAAGTGGTTGATAGCGCAATTGCCGGTGACATTATCTTGATGAACGGCATTGAGGATATCGCGATTGGTACAACGCTTTGCTCGCCAGATAGTCCTGTTGGTTTGCCTCTGTTAAAAATTGACGAGCCCACCTTAACCATGAACTTCATGGTTAATACCAGCCCGTTGGCAGGTCGCGAAGGCAAGTTTGTGACAAGCCGTCAATTGCGCGAGCGCCTTGAGCGCGAAATCAAATCAAACATGGCCTTGCGCTTTAAAGAAACCGATGACGACACGGTGTTTGAAGTCTCTGGTCGGGGCGAGTTGCATCTTACGATTCTGATTGAAACAATGCGGCGTGAGGGCTATGAGATGGCCGTTTCGCGACCACGTGTGGTGTTTCACGAAGAAGACGGCGTCAAGACTGAGCCCTACGAAAATCTGACCATTGACTTGGAAGACAACACCCAAGGTGTTGTGATGGAAGAGCTCGGTCGTCGTAAGGCCGAACTGCTAGATATGGTCAGCGATGGTAAAGGTCGTACCCGTCTTGAGTATCGTGTGCCTGCGCGCGGCCTGATTGGTTTTCAAGGCGAGTTCATGACCATGACGCGCGGCAATGGTTTGATGAGCCACACCTTTGATGCTTATGGTCCGGTTAAAGATGGTTTGCTCGGTGAGCGTCACAATGGTGTCTTGATTAGCCAGTACGATGGCGAGGCAGTGGCCTACTCTATCTGGAAACTTCAAGATCGTGGCCGCATGTTCGTGTCGCACAATGATCCAGTGTACGAGGGCATGGTCATCGGGATCCACAGCCGTGATAACGATTTGGTTGTAAACCCGATTCGAGGCAAACAACTGACCAACGTTCGCTCTTCGGGTACCGATGAGGCAGTGCGTTTAGTAACACCCGTAGATTGCACGCTCGAATACGCTGTCGAATTTATTAGCGATGACGAATTGGTTGAGGTAACGCCCAAGAGTGTTCGCATTCGTAAGCGCTACTTAACTGAGAACGAACGCAAGCGCATGTCTCGTTCAGACGCCTAAGTAGTGCTAAGTGTTAAAAGCCCTTGTTAACGAGGGTGCGTCAAAAAAAATACGCTCAGTGTGAACTGAGCGTATTTTTTTGTCTTAACTCGGACGATTGGGCTGTAATTTTAGGATCTGAGGGTTTTCTTGATAAAACTTCACTAGATGTGCGACCACCCGCTCGGGGTCATCTTCAATGAAAAACGATTTTGGATCAATGGCGTTAATCAGGGCATTGCCAGCTAAGTGCTCCTGGATCCAGCTCATCAGGCCGCTCCAAAAATCCTTACCGACCAGGATGACCGGGCAAGTGGGTATTTTGCCTGTTTGCATTAAGGTCAAGGCTTCGAAGAGCTCGTCTAGCGTGCCAAAGCCGCCAGGTAAGCAAACATAGGCGAGGCTGTGCATAAAGAAAGTCGACTTGCGTGACACAAAGTGTTGAAAGGGCAGTTCTAGACTCAGAAAGGGGTTAGCCTTGGCCTCATGCCTGAGCTTAATGTGCAAACCAATGCTGGTGCCACCTGCTTCAAACGCGCCTTTATTAGCAGCCTCCATGATGCCCGGCCCGCCACCTGCGATGACGGCAAACCCTGCTTTCGCCAGTAATTGGGCAATTTTTTCGGATTTTTGGTAGTGGGGCGAGTCAGTTTTGATGCGCGCGCTGCCAAATAGGCTGATTGCGGGACCAATATTGGCTAGAGTCTCGGCGGCGTGCACCATCTCTGACATAATTTGGGTTGTTTGCCGTTGAATTGGCGAAATCTCTTCTTCTTTGTAGCCCATGAAAAAAACCCTATTGCTCGTCGATGGATCAAGTTATCTGTATCGTGCGTTTCATGCGATGCCCGATTTACGTAATGCGCAGGGCGAGCCTACTGGGGCAATCTACGGCGTCGTGAACATGATGCGTAGGATCTTACTGGATTACCCCGCACAATACGCTGCCTGCGTATTTGACGCGCGAGGCAAAACCTTTCGTGATGATTTATACCCCGACTATAAATCACATCGTCCCTCGATGCCCGAAGAGCTTGCAAGCCAGATTGAACCGATTCATGCTGCCATTCGCGCCATGGGTTGGGCTGTGTTGAGCGTGCCTGGTGTTGAGGCCGATGATGTCATCGGTACCCTGGCGCAACGCGCGCAAGAGCAAGATATCCATACAGTCATTTCAACCGGTGATAAAGACCTGGCGCAGTTGGTGACGAGCCACATCACGTTGGTGAACACGATGTCAAATGAAGAGCTCAACCCTGAGGGGGTGGTGCGTAAATTTGGTGTGGCACCCAACCGAATTGTTGATTATCTGATGCTGGTTGGCGATACCGTTGATAACGTGCCGGGGGTGCAAAAGGTTGGGCCAAAAACCGCGGCCAAGTGGATCGATGAATTTGGTTCGATTGAAACACTCGTTGAACGTTCGGCCGAAATCAAAGGTGTTGCAGGAGAAAATTTGCGCGCGGCGATCAGTCAATTTACTTTAACGCGCGAACTTTTAACCATCAAAACAGATTGTGAGCTAGAGGCAGAGCTCGCTGATATTGAGGCGCTTGCCCCGCAGCCACATGATAAAGAGATTTTGACTGGCTTATTTGAACGCTATGGTTTCAAGTCATGGCTGCGTGAGTTAACCGGTGAGCCAACACGCGTGCCGACTGGCGATAACCGTGTGGCAGCAGAAGTTGTGCGTCCGGCCGCACCTGAGCAGATTGATTATCAGATGGTGACGGATTGGGCCACGCTCGACGCATGGTTGGCACGCGTGTCTGTTGCCTCCTGCGTCGCGCTAGATACGGAAACCACCTCGCTGGATTCGATGTTGGCGCGTTTAGTCGGCATTTCTTTATCTGTTGAGCCTGGTGTCGCTTGTTATATCCCGGTGGCGCACCGTGGCGCCGATGCGCAAGACCAATTGCCGCGCGCTGAAGTGTTAGCTCGGATGAAAGCGTGGCTCGAAGATCCGCGTCCAACCAAGCTGTTGCATCACGCAAAGTACGATACCCATGTATTTGCGAACGAAGGGATTGATTTACGTGGCGTCGCGGATGACACCATGTTGCAGGCCTATGTGCTCGAGTCGCATCGTGGCGTTGGGCTTGAGGATCTTTGCCTGCGCTGCTTGGGGATTAAAGGAACCTCTTACGAGCAGTTGTGTGGCAAAGGGGCGCATCAAATTGGCTTCGATGAAGTGGATCTTGAGCGAGCCACCCACTATGCCTGCGAGGACGCTGATTTCACCTTGCGCTTACACAATGTGTTGCGTGAGCAGGTGAGAGCGCAAGCGCCGCTCGAATACATTTATCAACTTGAAATTCTAGTATCACGTGTGTTGTTTGAGATCGAGCGCAACGGGGTCATGATTGACTCAGCAGAGCTTGGTCGACAAAGCCATGTGCTTGGCCAAGAGTTGCTCACACTCGAACAACGGGCCTATACGATTGCCGAGCAGCCGTTTAATCTGAACTCGCCCAAACAGCTTGGCGAAATTCTATTTAATAAGATGAAATTGCCGGTTGTTCGAAAAACCCCCGGTGGTGCGCCCTCGACCGATGAAGATGTTTTGACAAAGCTCGCCGAAGATTATCCCTTGCCGCAGGTGCTACTTGAATATCGTGGGCTCGCAAAACTGAAATCGACCTACACCGACAAGTTGCCCAAGATGGTCAATGCTGCGACGGGACGGGTGCATACCCACTACGCGCAGGCGGCTGTGATCACTGGCCGCTTGGCTTCATCAGAGCCGAACTTGCAGAACATACCCGTGCGCTCAGAGGCAGGTCGTCGCGTGCGTGAAGCGTTTGTGGCGACTAACGGTGTCATCATCTCGGCCGACTACTCGCAGATTGAACTTCGTGTGATGGCCCATGTATCAAACGATGCCAATCTGCAGCGTGCGTTCGCGGCAGGTGAAGATATTCACAAGGCAACTGCTTCTGAGGTGTTTGGTGTTGGCCTGCAAGATGTTTCTTCAGACCAGCGTCGTGCAGCGAAGGCGATTAATTTCGGTTTGATTTACGGCATGGGTGCGTTTGGCCTAGCCAGTAATTTAGGGATCACGCGCGACGCGGCACAATCGTATATCGATCGCTACTTTGCGCGTTATCCGGGGGTTGCGCAATATATGGCTGAGACGCGCACGCTGGCGCATGCGCAAGGATATGTTGAAACCGTCTTTGGTCGACGCTTGTGGTTGGCAGATATTAATGCCGCAGGGGCTCGACGAGCCGGCGCTGAACGCGCTGCTATTAATGCGCCGATGCAAGGAACAGCAGCTGATCTGATCAAGCTCGCAATGGTGGCGGTGCAGAATTGGTTGGCGCACGAAAAGCTACAAACAAAAATGGTGATGCAGGTGCATGACGAATTAGTGTTAGATGTGCCTGTGTCTGAGATTGAGCAAATCAAAGAGAATCTGCCTGGCTTAATGTGCGATGTGGCAAGCTTGCGCGTACCGCTGGTAGCCGAGGTGGGTGTAGGCCCGAACTGGGAGCAGGCGCATTAGACTTGAAAGATAAAAATATAGCCCCAATGAGGGGCTATATTTTTTAATGCGTATGGTTAGACGAATTAACTGACGCGCAGGTTTTGTAAGGCATTAATGCGCGCATTAATTGGAGGATGTGTCGCAAACATGGCGCTAATACTAGCGCCGCCACTGATCCCCGATGCGGCAATGCTTTTTGGCAACTCGCCAGGCGTCAGGCCACCGAGTCGCGCTAACGCGCGAATCATAGGCTCGCGTGAACTCAGCAGAGAAGCCGAGCCCGCATCTGCACGATATTCGCGCTGACGTGAAAACCATGCGACGATCAGGCTCGCAGCGATTCCAAAGGCGATTTCGCAAACGATGACCGTAGCGTAGTAGCCCAGGCCCGTTCCCTTGTCATTTTTTAAGATAACGCGGTCGACGAAGTAGCCAACGATACGCGCTAAAAAGACAACAAAGGTGTTGACCACACCCTGAATCAACGTCAGCGTGATCATGTCGCCGTTTGCGATGTGTGCGACTTCGTGAGCCAGTACGGCCGACACCTCTTCTTCGGTCATGCTGTCGAGCAGGCCCGTTGAAACGGCGACGAGTGATTCGTTGCGAAAGGCCCCAGTTGCAAAGGCATTAGGTTCACCCTCATAAATGGCAACTTCAGGGCGACCAATTCCCGCGCGATCGGCCAGTTGATGAACGGTCTCCACGAGCCATTGCTCTTTAGCGCCGCTAGGCGCTTGTGGATTAATCACGCGCGCGCCGGTGCTCCACTTAGCCATCGGCTTGCTAATCAGCAACGAGAAGATGGCCCCAGTGAAGCCAACAATACCCGAAAACACGAGCAGCATCGGAAGGTTAAGCCCTTGCTCGGTCATAAAACGATTGACACCCAAAATACTTAAGGTGGCGCTGAGCACCAGCATGACCGCAAGGTTAGTGAGTAAAAAAAGAATAATTCGTTTCATGGTCTTTTTAAGGGTATAAAAAGTGAGTTAAAGGGTTTTAAGTCATTCAAAAAGGGCGGCGTTTAATGAACTAGACGCATTGCCTAAATCGTTGGACAAACCTTTGGATTAAAAGTTCTCGGTTTCGTTCATGGCCTTGCGATACCACTCGTGAAAGTGTTGCATGCCGTCTTCCATAGGCGACTGATAAGGGCCTGTTTCGAAAGCGCCACGCGCTAAGAGCGCGGCCCGGCCGGCATCCATGCGCTCGGCGATTTCGTCATCTTCAACGGCGGTTTCCATATAGGCCTCGCGTTGTGCCTCGACAAATTCACGCTCAAATAGTGCGATTTCTTCAGGGTAATAAAACTCAACGATATTGACGGTTTCTGTAGGTGATTTTGGGTAAAGGGTCGACTGAACCGCCACATGAGGATAAAGCTCGATCATGTGCGTAGGAAAATAGGTCACCCAGACCGCACCAAAGTCGGGAGCCCGACCTTGACGAAACGCTAAGAGCTTGTCATGCCAAACCTTATAGGCGGGCGAGCCGGGCGCAGAGAGTGCGCGGTGAACGCCCACGCGCTGCATACTGTATTGCTCGGTGAACTCCCAGGAAAGATCATCGCAGGTCACGAAGTGACCTAAGCCGGGATGAAACGGCGCCACGTGGTAATCCTCAAGGTAAACCTCGATAAAGGTTTTCCAGTTGTAATGGCAGGGATGCACCTCAACGTGATCCAGCACGTAGTCTGACAAATCAAACTCTGGACGCTTGAACAGGCGCCCGATATCGGCCAAGGGGTCGCGCGGCCCTTCGAATAACAGCCCATGGCAGTCTTTAATTGGAAAGCGTTCAAGATTTAAGCAGGGCATGCTGTCGAAATGGGGTGCACCCAACAATTGCCCTTGCTTGTCATAGGTCCAGCGATGCAGAGGGCATACGATGTTGCCCCCGGTACCCATAAGATTGCCATGGGTATTGCTGTGACCGGTGACGTTACCGGTTTCTCCACCAAGCATCAAGGCTTGGCGATGACGGCAGACGTTAGAAAGCAGTTCGACGCCATTTTGGCCGCGAACCAGAACCCGCCCGTTATTTTCATGAGAAAGGCTACGCCAGTCTCCGGGTTGAGGGACACCCTTTTGGTGGCCCACATAACGCGAAAACTGCTCAAAAATACGTTTTTGCTCGCGCTCAAAGCGGGCCTGGTCAAAATATGTATCGACGGCAAGCTGGGTACGAGCGGGCGCCAACTGCGCCATCCGACCTATGTCGGTCATGATTCCCTCCGCACCGATAAAAAAGCCAGGACGGAACGTACCGTTCTGGCGCGAAGAAAAATCGGTTTGGCCGATTAACCTTAAAGATCCATTGTACCTCAAGGTCTTCACCCCAGATCATCTCGTACAATTGGGGTTTACATCTATTTAACCTGGGCGGGCAGTCCGTCTCTGGAGTATCGCTTGACGAAGGCTAACAAAACACCAACGAGTCTGGCCGCGACCTCAGCTGAGGCTGATTCGACCTTGCCGCAAGATTTTGAGACAGCACTCGCTGAGCTTGAGGCCCTGGTTGCAACGATGGAGTCAGGCTCGCTTGCGCTTGAACAGTCTTTGGCCGCCTATGCGCGTGGGGCTGCTTTGACACGATTTTGTCAGCAAAAGCTTTCGCAGGCCGAACAACAAGTCAAGGTGCTTGAGGCGGGGATGCTTCGACCCTTTGAAGGCGTGGACCCTGATTGATCATGAATGCCCCTGTTGTTGAGTTTTCGCATTGGCTAGCTGAGCGTGCACAGCATGTTGAGCAGATCTTGGCGCGAGTCTTGCCTAAAGAAGATCTGATTCCGACACGTTTGCACCAGGCAATGCGCTATTCAGTGCTAGGTGGTGGCAAGCGGGTGCGCGCGGCGTTGGTATTTGCGGCAGCTCAGGCCTGCGCAGATGCGTCGTCAGACCAGCACCAGGCGCAGTCCGCGTTGTTGGCACAAGATTATGCGGCTGCGGCCGTTGAGCTCGTGCATGCTTATTCACTCGTACATGATGATTTGCCGTGTATGGATGACGACGTTTTGCGACGGGGACGACCCACCGTTCATGTGCAGTACGATGAGGCGACGGCCTTGCTGGCCGGGGATGCCTTGCAGCCGCTGGCCTTTGATCTTCTGGCGCAAATGCCCATTGCACCTGAGTTGATTGTGCAGGCCACACGGGACTTGGCCCGCGCTGCGGGTAGTCTAGGTATGGCGGGTGGCCAAGCGATTGATTTAGATAGTGTCGGTAAAACCTTAACCCAACCCGCCTTACAGCAGATGCATGTTTTAAAAACCGGGGCGCTGCTTGCCGCGAGCGTTTCTCTGGGCGGATTGGCGGGGGGCGCGAATGCTGCGCAGCGTCAGGCCCTGACCGCGTATTCAGACGCAATCGGCTTGGCCTTTCAGGTGATCGATGATGTGCTCGACGTGACTGCAGATAGCGTCAAGTTGGGTAAAACTGTTGGAAAAGACGCCGTTGCCAATAAGCCAACCTATGTCACACTGATGGGCTTGACGCAGGCGCGTGACTTTGCTGCGCAGTTACATCAGCAAGCGTTGGCTGCGTTGCGTCCTTTTGGTGCATCGGCCCGTTTGCTTGCGGGTTTAGCCGACTTTATCGTTTTGCGAGATCATTAAAATACTCGCGATGTTTTTTTGTATAACTTAACCACCCTATGCCGACCGATTTGCTTGACCGTATAAAGTCTCCAGCCGACCTCAAGTCTCTTGATAAGCGCACGCTCAGAAAACTGGCGGATGAACTGCGCGCGTTTGTGCTTGACTCGGTATCGCGAACAGGGGGGCATTTGTCGTCGAACCTGGGCACGGTCGAACTGACGGTTGCGCTGCATTACGTCTACGACACGCCGCATGATCGCATTATTTGGGATGTGGGCCATCAGTCGTATCCCCACAAGATTTTGACCGGACGTAAAGCCGGCATGAGCACGTTGCGCCAGTTCGGTGGTATCTCTGGTTTTCCAAAGCGCAGCGAATCTGAGTACGACGCCTTTGGCACAGCGCATTCTTCAACATCGATTTCTGCAGCGCTAGGCATGGCGGTCGCTTCGCGTAATGGGGGTGTTTCGCGCCAACATATTGCGGTGATCGGTGATGGCTCGATGTCAGCCGGAATGGCGTTTGAGGCCATGAATAATGCGGGGGTGACCCCAGACATTAATTTATTGGTGATTCTCAACGATAACGATATGTCGATTTCGCCACCAGTCGGGGCACTTAATCGGTATCTTGCGCGTTTAATGTCAGGGCAGTTTTATGCAGCGGCAAAAAACGTGGGGCGCTCAGTGTTGCAACATATGCCGCCGGTGCTTGAGTTAGCGCGCCGTTTTGAAGAGCATGCTAAAGGTATGGTGACGCCCGCGACCTTGTTTGAAGAGATGGGTTTTAACTATGTTGGCCCCATTGACGGACATGATCTCGACTCACTGATTCCAACGCTGCAAAACATGCGCGCGCTCAAAGGGCCGCAATTTTTGCACGTGGTCACCAAAAAAGGTCAAGGGTACAAATTAGCCGAGGCCGATCCTGTGCTGTATCACGGGCCCGGAAAATTCGATCCGGCAGTGGGCATTCAAAAGCCTGCCTCAATACCCAAAACGACTTTTACCCAGGTTTTTGGCGCCTGGCTGTGCGACATGGCTGCGCTCGACCAACGTCTAGTCGGGATTACGCCGGCCATGCGCGAGGGCAGTGGCATGGTGGAGTTTGAGCGTCGGTTTCCGAAGCGCTATTTCGATGTCGGGATTGCCGAGCAGCATGCCGTAACGTTCGCAGCCGGTCTGGCCTGCGAGGGGCAAAAGCCCGTGGTCGCGATTTATTCGACCTTTTTGCAACGCGGCTACGATCAGATGATTCATGACGTGGCTTTGCAAAATTTAGATGTGACCTTTGCACTTGATCGAGCTGGTTTGGTTGGGGCCGATGGCGCCACCCACGCCGGCAATTACGATATTGCGTTTATGAGGTGTATCCCGAATATGGTTGTGGCCACGCCTTCTGATGAATGCGAAGCGCGCCTTTTACTGTCGACCTGTTATCAACATCCGGGTCCAGCTGCAGTGCGCTATCCCCGTGGCGCAGGCGTCGGTGCAGTGCCGCAGGCAGATCTCTCTGTCGTTGAGCTGGGTCGTGGCGTCATACGTAAAAAAGGCGAAAAAATTGCAATCTTGGTCTTCGGCACACTCTTGCCGGCGGCCCTGAAGGTTGCTGAGGCGCTCAACCTAACGGTTGCGGACATGCGGTTTGTGAAGCCGCTTGATGTGAACTTGGTTCTTGAGTTGGCCGCATCGCACGTTGGTCTGGTCACACTCGAAGAGGGCGCGATCATGGGAGGGGCCGGAAGCGCGGTAGCTGAGGCACTTGCCGGGGCGGGGATGGCCTGCCCACTATTACAGCTTGGTTTGCCAGACCGTTTTATCGATCATGGTGAGCAGGGCGCCTTGCTGGCCAGTGTCGGGTTAGATGCAACAGGGATTGAACAGTCCATTCGCACTCGTTTTAGTCTGTAACTTGCATAAATCGGCTAAACGTACGATAATTAAAGGCTTTCTTGCTCGACCAGCCAGTGTTTGGTATGGCGGGCTGCCCCCGAGATGGGCTTTTCGTCAGGCTTTTTTGCCTGTTTGACTAGCGCCTTAGCAATCTCGGACATCCTCAGGAGTTTAATCAATGCGTCATTACGAAGTTGTATTTATCGTTCACCCCGACCAAAGCGAGCAGGTTCCCGCAATGGTCGAGCGCTATCAAGCGCTTGTGACGACCCAGGGCGGTAAAGTTCATCGCACCGAAGACTGGGGGCGTCGTCAGTTAGCCTATCCAATTCAAAAGCTAGTTAAAGCACATTACGTGTGTTTCAACATCGAATGTGGCCAACCCACGCTTGATGAACTCGAACATTCGTTTCGCTATAACGATGCTGTGTTGCGTCATCTTGTCATCAAGACTAAAGCTGCTCAATCCGAGCCCTCACTCATGATGAAACAAGTTGAACGCGACGAAGCCCGTAAGGCTTCTGCTGAAACAGCGTCAGGCGAGCTCGAGTAACTTAGGTCAGTCGTGAATCGGCTCGACGTTCAGGGTCAGGTATTTGAGCTTTCCCCCTTAAGGTATACGCCAGCTGGGGTTGCAGTGCTTGAATTCCTCCTCTCACACGAGTCCGAAGTCACTGAGGCAGGTCAACCACGCCGCTTGGCATTTATGCTGGCAGTTGTGGCGATGGGAGACTTAGCGCAGATGGCACGCACGACTAGTTTAGGTTGCACGGTACGGATTCAGGGGTTTTTAGCTCCGGTTCGAAAAGATTCACCAAAATTTAGGCTGCATGCGCAGCATATTCAACAGATTTAAGCGAGGCACATCATGGCTTTCTTCGGTAAACGTAAAGAAAAAAAGAAATTCACACAACAAAATCCGCTTTTCAAGCGCCGTAAATTCTGCCGTTTTAGCGCGGCAAACGTCGACCAGATCGATTACAAAGATCTCGACACTTTGCGTGATTTTATTCAAGAAAATGGCAAGATTATTCCCGCACGTTTGACTGGTACCAAGGCGATTTATCAGCGTCAACTTGATACCGCTATCAAGCGCGCACGGTTTTTGGCACTGTTGCCCTTCACTGATAACCACAACTGATCCCGGGGCATACCATGCAAATTATTCTGCTCGAAAAAGTCGTTAACGTAGGCAATCTTGGTGAAGTCGTTCGCGTGCGTGATGGTTATGCTCGCAACTTTCTGATCCCTCAGAAAAAAGCGCGCCGCGCCACCGAAACTGCACTTAAAGAATTTGAAGTGCGCCGTGCTGAACTCGAAAAAATCCAGGCTGAGAAACTCGCTTTGGCACAGGCCTTAGGCCAGCGTCTTGAAAGCTACTCGCTTAGCATTACTCAAAAAGCGGGTGTGGATGGCCGTTTGTTTGGCTCGGTGACCAACATGGATATTGCAACTGGTTTGGTGACAGCTGGTTTTGCTGGCATCGAAAAAGCGCAAATTCGTTTGCCTGAAGGCCCCTTGAAGGCAGTAGGTGAGTTTGCCGTACAAGTAGCGATTCACCCTGATGTTGTCAGCAGCATCACCGTAGTTGTGGTTGGCGACTTAGTCTAAGTCTAAGATTGCTTCAGACAAAAAGCCGGCTCAGGTCGGCTTTTTGTATTTGAGTCAATGGTAAAGAAAGTGCAATATTATTTTTAGTAACGATGACCACAAAAGACCCTTTATTCGTGCAGGCTTTAGACGATTGGTTAAGCCAACACGTCAATGATCCTGCGGGTGCTTACTTTATTGAGCTAGTGGGCTACCGCTGCGTGGTTAAACGCCAGCGCGACCGCTGGTTCTCACCGCTGAGCAATGGCTGGCGCATGGTCCGGGTAACGGTGCTCTCGTGGCTTTGCAAGCTTCTGATGGGCGAACGCCCTTCGACGCGGCTGATGTTGCAAATGACACTTGCTGACGAGGCGGGCAGACTTGCGCGGCTCAGGGCGGCTGGCAGCCCAGTACCCAATGTTTGGTATCAGTCGCAGCAAGTGCTTGTGCTTGAATATGTGGGTCAAGATATGCCGTACTTGATTCGTCTTGCCACCCCGCCAGGGCGTCTGGTCTTGATGACGCTGGCTGCGCAAGAGTTGGCGCGTTTTCACCGAAATGGTTTTGTTCACGGCGGTGCGCAATTGCGCAATTTAATGATGCATGACGATATTTTGACCCGTATTGATTTTGAAGAGAATATCGGTGAGGCCATGTCTTTGCCTCTCGGACAGGCCTACGATGTATTTCAACTGCTATCCTCGATGGCAGGATTACGAGGACATGAGTTTGGGTCCGCTGAGCGACAAGCGCTGTGCAATCAGTTGCTCAGTGATTATCTTCAGGCCAATCCTGACCCCCAGGTAATTGCGCAATTAACCAAGATTGGCAAAATATTTCGATCGATTGAAAAATACCTTGGCTGGTTGCTTAAACGACTTCCGGGGCGAGATATTCAAGGTTTTTTGTATGTGACGAATTCCTTACGGTTATGATGGAAAGATGAATAATTCGCCAGATCCACAGCTCGAGTATTTGCGTGTTCCGCCACATTCGATTGAGGCCGAGCAGTCGGTGCTGGGTGGATTGTTATTGGACAACGGCGCTTGGGAACGCGTCACCGACGTCGTGAACGAAGACGATTTTTATCGCTTTGACCACCGTTTGATTTGGCATCACATTGCGCGCTTAATTAATCTGTCGCGTCCGGCTGATGTCGTGACGGTCAATGAGTCTTTGGCCAGTGTTGGTAAGTCTGAAGAGGTTGGGGGCTTGAGCTATCTCAATGCCTTGGCGCACAACACGCCCTCAGCGGCCAATATTCGCCGTTACGCCGAAATTGTGCGCGAGCGCTCGATGTTGCGAAAGCTCGTGACGGTTGCTGATGAAATTGCAGCCACCGCGTTTAATCCGCAAGGTAAAGAAGCGCGTCAGTTACTAGACGAAGCAGAATCCAAGGTATTCAAGATTGCCCAAGAAGGGGCAAAGGCCACTGCGGGTTTTCGTGAGATTCAACCGCTGCTGTCTGAAGTGGTCGATAAAATTGACGAGCTTTACCATCGCGAGGGCAACACAGACGTAACGGGTGTGCCCACTGGGTTTACCGATCTCGATAAAATGACTTCGGGGCTTCAGGGCGGAGATCTGGTGATTGTTGCCGGACGTCCGTCAATGGGTAAGACGTCGCTGGCGATGAATATTGCCGAGCACGTTGCCATTGAGCAGGGGATTCCCGTCGCGGTCTTCTCGATGGAGATGGGGGCGGTGCAGTTAGCCATGCGTATGCTGGGCTCGGTTGGGATGCTAGATCAACACCGGATGCGAACTGGCAAGCTCTTGGCGGATGATTGGCCACGTGTGACACACGCAGTGCAGCGTATGCAAGAAGCTCAGCTATATATTGACGAGACCCCGGCACTGAGTTCGGTAGAGGTTCGGGCGCGTGCGCGTCGTCTTGCACGTCAGTGTGGAAAGTTAGGCTTGATTGTGATCGACTATTTGCAATTGATGGGGGCGAGCTCTTCAGGCGAAAACCGTGCGACCGAAATCTCTGAAATTAGCCGTTCATTAAAAGCTCTGGCCAAAGAACTTGATTGCCCCGTGATTGCGTTGTCTCAGTTAAATCGTAGTCTTGAGCAACGTCCGAATCGTCGTCCTGTCATGAGTGATTTACGTGAATCAGGTGCGATTGAACAAGATGCCGATTTGATTTTGTTCATCTATCGCGATGAGGTCTATAACCCAGACTCGCCGGACAAAGGGACTGCCGAGATTATCATCGGCAAACAGCGTAATGGCCCGATCGGTACGGTTCGACTGACCTTCCAGGGGTCGAGTACGCGCTTCCTGAACTATTCGGGCGGTTCAGGTGGTGGATCTAATTATTGAATTTGCGGTGCAGCGAGCGCCGCGATTACCTGAGTTTGTTGCACCCATTGTTTGATCTTGATGGCGTCGCCTACGCGCGTACCTTTACCATCTGCATTGAGTAACACAATGGCCATATCGCGGTTGTTGATGCGTGCGACCATCACAAGGCACTGTCCTGCTTCGTTGATATAGCCGGTTTTAGATACCTTGATATCCCAACTAGGGTTCATGACAAGCCCATTGGTATTGCGAAACATGGTCGCGTGTCCGCTTGACCGAACTTCATGCTGATCGTCTGTGGTGTATTGCCGAATTGCCGAGCGCGATGCTGAGGCCTTGAGTAGTTTGACTAGATCGCGCGGGCTTGAAACATTATCGCTAGATAAACCAGTTGGTTCGACGAAGCGGCTTTGTGTCATACCGAGCTCTTTTGCTTTGCTGTTCATTGCGGCCACAAAAGCAGGCAGGCCACCGGGATAGTTTCGGCCTAGTGCATTGGCCGCACGATTTTCTGATGACATCAACGCCAGGTGCAGCATATCGCTACGTGAGAGCTTCGTACCAACGGGCAGGCGTGATCGACTATGTTTAACCGTATCAATGTCGCTCGTAGTCACTTCAACCATGTCACTCATGGACTGATTCGCGTCGACCACGACGATGGCTGTCATGAGCTTGGTAATCGACGCAATGGGCCTTGCAGCATCCTCATTGCGCGAAAACAAAGTGGTATTGCTATTGAGGTCTTGCACGAGCACAACATTTGAACGCACTGCCGCCATCGTGCCCGCTACGGCAACGCCAGCGCTCGCAGCGCCGGCACCGTTACGTGCTTGCGGCGCATTTGATGGTTTGACGGTTGATGATTTGAAATTGCTGTTATTGGACTTGGTCGACGGCTTATTTGTTGCGTCGGCAACTGAGCGGCTACCCTGAGGTGTGCCAGACGGCGCAGCTTTGTTTTTTGTGGTCTTGGTTTTGCTATTTGTCTTTTTGGGTTTTGTACTGGTTGCTGCTGCAGCCGGTTTTTTATCAGTACTGGCGCTGGTTTCAGCATCGGCTTGGGCAAATGACGGCGAACTCGCAGCCATTAAGCAAAGGCTTAAGGCAAATCCGAACCAAGACTTGCGACAGGACAAATTAAACTTAAAAACCATTCTAAGTGCCTTGCTCAGTATAAAAACCATGCGAATTATATACTTAGCTTGGATACTTAAACCAAAATTTTATACTTTTTTTGAGAAATAAGGGTTTACCCTTAAATCGTAGGCTTGAGCATGCTTAGTGCGAGCTCAAAAGCGGCTCGCAAAGAAGAGGGATCAGCGATGCCCTGACCGGCGATATCAAACGCTGTACCGTGATCGACGCTGGTCCTCACAAACGGCAGGCCAACGGTGATGTTGACGCCTTTGTCGATCCCGAGGTACTTGATGGGGATCAGTCCTTGATCGTGATACTGCGCCACGCAGATATCAAACTCGCCCTGACGTGCGCGCATGAACAGCGTGTCGCCTGGCCAAGGGCCCGAGGCATCGATACCTTTGGCGCGCGCTGCTGCGATGGCGGGTGAAATGATGTCTAAATCTTCTCGTCCAAATTTGCCCCGTTCGCCTGCATGGGGGTTTAAGCCCGCAACACCGATACGTGGCGATTCAATGCCCATTGCCTGGCACGCGCGTTGTGCAAGTTCAATGGTACGCAATTCAAGTGCTTGCGTTAAGGTGGTTGATACTTCTGAAAGCGCGATATGGATGGTGGCAAGAATGACGCGCAGTTGATCGTTGACTAACAGCATCGCGACATGCTGCGTATTTGAGCGTTGCGCCAAAATTTCTGTATGGCCCGGAAAATCCAAGCCTGCCAGATGCATGGCTTCTTTGTTTAATGGCGCTGTGACGATGCCACTGACTTTACCGAGTAGGGCGTCGTCGATGGCCATACACAGCGCATCATAGGCGGCTTGTCCAGCCCGAGCATCGACGCGTCCCCAAGGTAAATCTGCAGGCAATGCGGGATGCGTGGGGCGCACGAAGATACAGTCTGTTGCATGGGTGTATTGATGAATTTCATCAATAGTCGCGAGTTCGATGATTCGCAGTGGCTGATTGAGCAAGTCAACGGCGCGCGATAACGCACCAGGGTCGCCGTATACGACGCAGGCTGCAGGCAGCCCTTGGTCGTGCAGTTTCACAATAATTTCGGGGCCAATGCCAGCCGCATCTCCCAGCGTCAGTGCTAGAGGCGGTTGGAACGTGACGCGCGAAGAGGATTCAGGCATGTGGTCAGTGGTCTAGAAGCCTTCGTAACCGATGTGCGAAGGCACGCGTGAGTGACTAGAGTAACTCACCCACGCGCAGGGCAGGGCCTCGTACGTTTAATTACAGGACTTCTCCGGCGTAGTCGGCCAGGCGGGAACGTTCGCCACGTTGAAGTGTGACGTGTCCGGCGTGCGGCCAGCCCTTGAAGCGGTCAACCACAAAGGTCAAGCCAGAACTGCCTTCGGTTAGATAGGGGGTATCAATTTGCGCGATATTACCCAGGCACACCACCTTCGTGCCGGG
>CALQNE010000037.1 GCA_943331855.1 Bordetella parapertussis | reverse complement strand
CGGTTTCTGCACTGGGAGGCGGCCTTTCTATCTCAACGCTCTTGCCGTCGTTGAAGTAGTCGGGCGCGGCTGTGTATCACGCGCCGTGTGGATTTATTATGAACGCTTTACCCAATGTAAGACTTAAATTGATGGAGCGCTTGTGAATAATATGCTGCCCAACGTCTGGCGACCTGATCTGGCCGCATTACTTCCTGCCAATCCTTCTACTGCAGGCGGTCCAGCACTAGCTTGGTGGATCGCGTTGTTATATCTGTGCATGATTACTGTGCGCAGTCTGATACATATGCTTGTTTACGATAGTGGTGCACACAGTATCGCAACAATAGACGTATCTGTTGCAGGCGGCGCGAATATTGTCGCTATGCTCGGGCAATTGGGCGCCATCCAGCTATTGTTGGCGTTGTTGCTTTGGGTGCTTTTATTACGCTACCGAGGATTTGTACCACTTGTACTGCTTGTTTTTATGCTTGAACCGTTCCTGCGAGCTTATGTAGGCCACTTAAAACCAGTGATAACCGAGGGAGTTGCCCCGGGCGTGGCACTCAACTGGGCCGTGATGCCAATCCTCGCTGTAGTTTTTTTCCTTTCCTTGTGTCCTGCTCAGCGTGAGCCAACACGCTGACTGTGTATAATTTGGTTCCTAGAAAATTTTCTAGATTTTAACCAGCCACCACAAGTGTGCATCAAGATTGGGCGGTTAGCTCAGTGGTAGAGCACTGCCTTCACACGGCAGGGGTCACAAGTTCGAAACTTGTACCGCCCACCAAAAATAGATAAGAAAATCAAATTTTCAAGAATCGAGCGGATTGCCCATCGCCGCGTTGGCTTCAGAGGCTTTCGCAGGCCCGCGTAAAAAGCGTGCCACGGCGACTGCAACAAGCATGCCGATGAGTGACCCAACCGCATAGACCCAGTACGTTGAAAAATCCCCACGTGCAAAGTCTGGCCCGAACGCCCTGGCAGGATTAAACGCAGCACCGTCAAAGGGGCCGCCCATTGTGCCCATTGCCATGACATAAGCACCCACGGCAAGCGGTGCAGAACTGCTGTCAAGTTTCGGACCGTTTGTCATGCTAAGTACCAACAAGACCATGCCAAAGGTCAGAATGGCCTCGAAAGCAACGGACTGATAAATCATCCCAGCTGCGGGTACCGTGGCGGCAAGGTTGCCTCCGGTTCCAAACAACATGGCTGCGGCACACGAACCCGTTGCGGCGGCAATCATTTGCACAAAAACATAACATGCAGCCATCGGGAACCCCATGTCACCGCGCAGCGCGAAGGCGAGCGTCATGGCCGGATTGAAATGCGAAGAGATATCACCCAAAAAAAAGACTGCAGCGACTAGCCAGAGTGCAGCACAAGCCGAGAGAATGAACGCGAACTGATAGGGCGCGAGGGTCGCGCCCCCGTACCCCGCTAAGATTGCCGCACCGCCTGACAATACAAACGTCAGACCTGAGGTACCAATGAACTCGGCGACGAGTCGCCGAGCGCGGTGATCATTGCTTTTCCAGTCGGCGGTGAAACGATCGCCAACCTGCTGCCGTAAGGCCTGTTGGCCGGAAATATTGGAGTTAAGGTTGGCGCTCATGGATAGGTCTCCTGGTTATGCTTTAGCAGCAGGTACGTCTGCAGAGCCTGGACGCGTCATGTTGATAGGCACCACGACACGGTCGAACACAGCTTCTTCAACACCTTTGGCAAGAGCGGCTTGCTTAAGTGTCGTATTGTTATCGATCGCATAGTGTGCAATCTCTGAGGCTTTGTCGTAACCAATAACAGGCGACAGGGCAGTCACCATCATGACCGAGCGATCAATATTTGACTTGAGTTGCGCTTCATTGACAACAGCACCTTCGATCATGAACTCGCGGAAGTGATCACACATATCCGCCATAATCAATGCTGAGTGTAAATAGTTACTGATGAGAACTGGTCGAAAGGCGTTGAGCTCAAAATTGCCTTCTGAACCGCCCATTTGCACAGCAACATCCGAACCCATAATCTGAATACAAACCATGAGCATGGCTTCGGCTTGTGTTGGATTCACTTTTCCGGGCATGATCGAGGAGCCCGGTTCGTTAGACGGAAAGGTCATTTCCATTAAACCCGTACGCGGGCCTGAGCCAAGCCAACGCATATCATTGGCGATCTTAAACAGTGATACGGCTGCACATTTAAGTGCAGCGTGTGCGCGGACCATGCGATCCAATGTGCCTTGAGCTGTAAATTTATTTGTGGCGGTCTTGATGGCAAAGCCAGTCATCTTAGTCAGCTCTGCCGCAACTTCATCGCCAAAGCCAACGGGCGAATTTAGCCCGGTACCAACCGCGGTACCGCCCATTGCAACCTGCAGAAGCCCTTGCGTGGCATACGTCACATCGGCGATCGCATCATCAAGCGCGCCCACATAGCCCGACCACTCTTGTCCAACGGTTAGAGGCGTTGCATCTTCAAGATGCGTACGGCCGATTTTGACAATGGTTGACCATTGTTGCGACTTGACATTCAACGCGTCGCGAAGCCGCTGCAACGCAGGGATTGTTTTCTCGGTTGCCATTTTGTAGGCAGCGATATGCATGGCTGTCGGAAAGGTGTCGTTACTCGACTGCCCCATGTTGACGTGATCATTAGGATGAATAGGCTCTTGCGCGCCTAAGGTGCCACCCACGAGTTGAATGCAGCGGTTTGAAATCACCTCGTTCAAATTCATATTTGATTGTGTGCCCGAACCTGTTTGCCAGACGTACAACGGAAACTCGCTATCGAGTTTGCCACTGATGACTTCGTCGGCAACTTGCTGAATTAAGTTTCCTTTCCAGGCGGGAAGACGCCCGGCCTTGGTGTTGACCACCGCCGCAGCTTTTTTCACATAGCCGTAGGCGTGATAGACCTCTTTCGGCATCTTGTCGTGACCGATATTGAAATGAATCAGGCTGCGCTGTGTTTGAGCACCCCAATAATGGTCTGCTGGTACTTGAACTTTGCCAATGCTATCGAACTCTTCGCGCAGGCCGGTCGCTGTCAGGCCGATGGGTAAATTAAGTACTTTTGGAGTGGCTTCGGTTGTCATTGTTTTCCTAGAGAGGGTAGATTGCGTGATTAACTGGGTGGTCTAAAACTGATGCCGAAGTCCGACCCCGACGACGGTACTTTGTGCCGTTTGAATTGCGGCGTAATTATTTCCGTATGACGCATAGGTGTAGAGGTTTGTGCGTCGCGAAAAGCTATATAGGTAGGCAGCGCTGTAAATCATTTGAGGCCCTTTGAACGAGCTGGGCAATATGTCGCCCACCGGCTGCAAACGCTGCACGGACGCCAGAATGCTTGCCTCTCCTAGAGGGACGGTCATCCCTAACATCACTGAGTTGGCCGCCGCACCAGCCAAGAAGATTGCCCCTGACCCCAGCGTGCCATCTGAGAGCGGACCATTTGGCGTTGTACCTGCGCCCGTAGGCTGTCCATTCCAGGCGCCGTTTCGTGTCTGGCCGTAGGCAAATGATATTTTCAGTGCGCTGAAGTCATAGAGTCCGCCCACCAGCCAGGCTGTGGGGTTTGGCTTGGGAGGGCCATTCGGAATATTGTCCGGGCCTCGCAGCTGATCGTAGGCGACGGCAAGAAGGAGTGGGCCGCTAGAATATTTGGCGCCAAGTGTCAGCGCACGCAGATTGTTGTTCGTTTGAAATTGAGAGCCCTGATTGATCGCCAGGCAAGTGCCCGTGGCGCATGAGCCGTTGTCTGCATAGATGCTGGTCATCTCGGCAGCAAATGAGTAACCCACACCTACGGTCAAGGATTTGGTCGCTTGAGCCTGAAGCAGCAACAGGTTGCTATAGCGTACTGTGTTCGCTGAACCAAAAGAGGCGCCAATATTTGCCTGTCCGAAGCCTTCGATGAATGGGTCGATCTGTAAAAAATAATTTGAAGCTAAATTGATCTGGCGACCCAAATCAAACTGCCCAAGATCGTTGTGTTTAATGCCGATAGTCGACTGTCGGCCAAACAATCTGTCGCCTTGCTGGGCCTCTCCGTTGCCGGCGTTAAAGCCATTTTCTAAAGTAAAGATCGTTTCAAAACCACCGCCCATTTCATGCGTGCCGCGCATTCCAAAACGCGAGCCGCTTTGTACGCCGCTCGAAATCCCCCAAAATTGATTTTTTGGGACGACAGGGTCTCTTGTCTGATTGACTGTTGCATACTGAAGGCCAATGTCAATGATCCCGTATAAAGTGATACTGTCTTTGGCCTGTGCGCCAGTTAAGAGACAGATGAATAACAGGAAAATGCCAATGAATTTTTTCATATAAATTCAGACGTAGGTGAGATTTTTGCCGAACAGCTTGTTATTGGATGCTGTACAGCCGTTTGCCATGCTTAATCGTTTGGACAACACGGATATTTTTAATGTCATCTGCATCAACCTTTAAGGGGTTGCGATCAAGCTCGACTAAATCGGCAAGCATCCCTTTGGCAAGTAGACCTTTAGACGTCTCTTCTCTGTATTGATAGGCGGCATTCACTGTAAAGCCTTGCAGCGCTTTGTAGACATCGATCCTCTGCTCTTCACCGAGTGTTTTGCCACTGAAGGTTTTTCGATTGACCGCACTCCACACCGAAAATAGAACATTTGGACCAGAAGAGGGCGTGTCATTATGAATCCCAATTTTGACGCCTAGCTTATCAGCAGAACGTAAAGGGCTGATGTTTTTCGCCCGTTCTTCGCCTAGTATTTTTAGGTATACATCGCCGTACAGCCAGATGTGATTAGGCAATGTGATGGCCATAATGTTTTTTTCTTTATATTGCGCGAGTTGATCATCGCGTACAAAGAATGAATGAGAAATCACGGGCCTTCGATCTTCAGTGACACCCGTTTCTTTCATCGCTTTGCTCAACGCCGAAAGAGTCATGTCGATTCCTGCGTCTCCGTTACTGTAGCCAAAGTATTGAATATTTTTTTCATAAGCGAGCTTCGCGTAGTGGTCTACCGTGCTTTGGGGGGTGAACGGAAATCCACGCCAATCTTGACTAAAGCCCGTTGTATCTAGAAATGGTTTGGTGAAGTAAGCAAAACGTAATTGAGGCGCACCATCCGTAGGAACCATGATTCCTGCCACTTTGAAGCCTCTGTCTACTTGGCTATAAGTCCCAAACTGAAAATTAGGGTTTGACTTAAGCAGTGAATCGACCACGTCGTAAGTTGGCAAGGCGATCAAATCAAGTGAAATTATTTTTTGTTCGATGGCCGTGCGCATCTTATTGATCTCGTCAACAGTCGCTTCATAACTTTGGGCGGTCGTAAAACCATTTGAAAGATAGATCTGTTCGGTCTTACGGTATGTATCAAAAGTAATGTCTTGAGAGTATGTCCCCACAGCGCGCACCACTGCATCCATAAAGGGCGAGCCCACTAGCTCTCCGGTGAGCTCCCCTGTTTTTGGATCTGTTGGTATAAATCCCGCGACGGCCTTGGTGTCCCGTGTGATAGCAAGCTTTTTAAGCCCTGCTGAATTGACTTGGCCTGTCAGTGTTGAAATATTTTGTATGAGTAAGGGTTGATCTGGAAAAGCCTTATCCAAATCTGCTAAAGACAACCCCCCGTCGGATAACATGGCTTCTGAATACCCCGAGCTAATAATCCAGCCATTAAAGAGTTTGCCTTCAGTGAGCAGTTTGTTGATCGCTTGCGCTTTTGTGTTGGGCGGGTTTTGAGAAAAATAACCCAAGTTCACCCCCAGCGTATTTTGTGCAATCAGGGCAAAGTGTCCCCAGCTGTCTATGAAGCCAGGCATTAAGGTGCGACCCTTTAAATCGTATAGAGTTGGGTTCGCGCCAGCCTGTGCCAGTGCTTGAGCTTTATCCCCAGCGAACATAATTTTGTCATTTTGCACATAGAGCGCCTCGACGTACTGTGGGCTTTCGCCCTGCATCGTGAGAATGTCGCCATTGAAATACACAGTTGACGTATGCGCAAACGCTGCTAGCGAGTAAAAAGTTAAAAAGCATCCGAGAATTTTTTTTGCGATATGCATGATTTTTATAGGCAAAAGGGGGAGACCAAAGTCCCTCAGGAACTTACTTGAAAAAAATAAACATTCTGTTTGGCGTTATTCGGGGAAAATGAACGTGAGTGTTGCCCGAGCGCCCCAGCCCTGAGGCCCTTCGGGTGTCGAGCTTACGTAGTAGGTGGCACCCAGACTGAACTGCACGGGCTGCTTGCCAAAGACCTCTAGTTTAGAGACCCCTGCATACAGCGGATTTGAGGTGCGGCCCGTGTCATAGTTGTACAAGGCCTGCATATTTGCGGAATAAGTCCATGCACTTTTGGTGGTGTACGCAACAAATGGCTGGCCATACAGATTATTTTGTGTGCCGTAGGCGGCGTTGCCGCCCGCACTCCACGACCTATAGCCCAGTAAACCGTAAGTCCAGGGGCCATCACGGTTCAGGACGACTCCGGTCACGCCCACGCCGGTTTGTAAAGATCCGAAATTGCCGGTGTTATTGAGCGGCGCAGAGACGTAAGGCCCAACGCCCCAAATCCACGACGAACCGGTTTTAGGTGCAAAGAAAGACTCGATGGTGATGCTAGAGACACCATAGCCAGAAAAACCATTCAAGCTATTCATTGCTGCAGCAGCGAGAATTGGCCGAACAATAAAAAGGTCGCCACCGCCTAAGTTAATAGGTGCCACGGGTTGTAGCAATACAGTCTGATTACTACCTTGCTGGTTGGCACCCATCTGGCCGCCATACGACCACTGAATGGGCATCGAAATCATATTCGCCAGGGGGTTGGCCAACTGCTTGGCCATTTCCTCTTTATCCATGGGGGCTGACGATGCTGCCTTAGTCGCATCAGCGACCTCGGCGCGGGCTGAGATCTCAGCGGCGAAACACGCGTTGGCAAAAGTGATGGCCGACCAGAGGGCCACGTTTATTTTTATACGGGTCATTTATTGGAATTCGTCAAGATTTAAAAAATCATTGACTGATCCAAGCACGCACGTGCAGTCAATACCTACTTCGCGACATTTAAATCCTAGCATGAATTTTATTAAATAGTTGTAATAGCACTTTTGAGTATGAGCCTAAAGTAAACATAGCTTTTTGTAGGGGGGTACTAAGAGAATTGCTTATCTAGTTATCCTACGAATTTTGATGCGAAAAATCGGAATTGATCCTCAAAAGGGTAGGCGGGTCGTGTAAGATTTTTGCTTCGATTAAAAGCCAGGTGCCGCCGTGACGATCTCAATGACATTGCACGAACTCGATCATTGTGCCTCCGACGCTTTTAATGCGTTGATGGGAGAGGTCTTTGAGCATGCGCCGTGGGTAGCGCAGGCGGTTTTAACTCAACGTCCCTTTGGTAGCGTAGAGGCATTACATCGCGCGATGTTGGCACAAGTCACGAGCTTGCCCGAGCCAGAGTTGATGCAATTGTTAGCCGGTCATCCTGAATTGGGTGGTGCGCAAGCCCGTAAAGGAATGATGACGGTTGATTCGGTGCGAGAGCAAGGGGCCTTGTCGCTCAATGCGCTGGCGCAAGAAGACGCTAGCCGTTGGGATGCCTTGAACGCTGAGTATCGCAAGCGATTCGGGTTTCCGTTCATTTTATGCATCAGTCGTCACACCCGTGCGTCAGCATTAAAAGTCTTTGAAAAAAGGTTGGCCAATGAGCGTGCGACTGAATTAGCGTTAGCTGTCGACGAGATTGCCTTGATTACGCGTTTGCGATTGGCCGGTCGTATTGTTGATCACGGTCTGTCGCGTATCCATGGTGCGTTGTCAACACACGTACTCGATACCAGCCGTGGGTGTGCGGCTGCGGGAATGCGTTTTACCCTGCATGAGTTGGGCGCAGACGGGGCTCCCGATCGCTTGTTGATTGATGCGGTCACAGATGCTAGAGGTAGAACTGCAAAGCCTTTGCTTCAGGGGATGCCTCTCAGGATTGGGACCTATCAGTTGCGTTTTTTTGTTGGTGATTATTTTCGCAAGACGACCAAAGAGCAAGGCGATTGGCCTTTTCTTGAGGTGGTGCCCGTAGTCTTTAATATTAACGAGCCCGAGGGTGATTATCATGTGCCATTGACGGTGACCCCGTGGGCCTACTCGACATATCGGGGGCAATAAGTCAGAAAAGAGGTGTTTGGATGCCTCTTGAGGGATTTTCTGGCACAAAAATTGCTTTAAAAATATATAAACTCTTCTATAGGTTAAAAAATAGCGGATTCAGTTAAGTCGAGTCCCGTTCAGCCCTTCTATGCAAACCAGAACCGATCTATCGACACCAGCGTCCACTAGTGTTGCTCCCGCGGGTGTTTCTCAAGCGTTCGGTCTGAAGCTCGAATCGATCGTTCAGCGCTACCCCGGTACTGCCCAGCCAGCCGTCGATGAGATTAGTCTCGACATTCAGGCGGGTGAGCTCGTTGCCTTGTTAGGCCCAAGTGGGTGTGGCAAAACGACCTTATTGCGAATAATTGCGGGCTTTGTCCAGCAGACCAAAGGCCGTATTGTCGTGGGCGATACCGCCATCGATGCATTGCCGCCCAATCAGCGCGAAGTTGGTGGGGTGTTTCACAATTATGCACTTTTCCCTCATATGACTGCGCTTGAAAATGTGGCCTATGGTCTGGCCTGTCGAGGCGCTTCACAGGCAAAGCAGGTTGCACGTGCTCAAGAGATGTTAGAGATGGTGCAGATGGTGCATCTTGCAGAGCGGTTACCGCGTGAGATGTCGGGTGGGCAGCAGCAACGTGTTGCGCTTGCGCGGGCCTTGGCCGTCAATCCTCGAATTTTATTGCTGGATGAGCCCTTTGCCGCGCTAGATAAAAGTTTGCGTTTAGACATGCAAATTGAAGTCAAGCGGATTCAACGTTTAGCGGGTATCACTTGCATTATGGTCACCCATGATCAAGAAGAGGCGCAGTCCATGGCGGATCGCGTGGCTGTAATCAATCAGGGTCGACTTGAGCAGTTCGCCGCGCCGAACGAAATTTACGATAATCCACGGACTTTATTCGTGAATCAGTTTGTAGGTAATGCCAATTCGCTGGTCGGAGAGTTGACAGAGTTGTCGGCGGGGCAACTGGGTACGGTGCGCGTGGCTGGGGCGTTGATGCCAGCGCGCTTGGCGACCCAAGGGATGAGGGTAGGCGATCCAGTGCATGTATGCATTCGGCCAGAACAAATTGAATTGTTCGCCGCGACCGCACAAGTGTCTGGGCAGTATCTGAAAGGAACGCTGACCTTGACATTGCCGCAGGGCCCCCACGTGATTCAAGAAGTTCAGCTTAGCGAAGGGTCTGCGATTAAGGTTTCACAGGCGCGTGCGTCGAATCAGATGATGTTGACTTCGGGCTCAGCTGTTTTTGCACAATTACGAGAGGGAAGCCTTTGTAATGTTTACCTTCATTCTTAATTTTTTATTTCTTTGTGTCGATTCTAAAGGAGCTTTGCCATGACATCCCGTCGTCAACTGCTGAAAGCAAGTCTCACCCTAGGTGCCATGCAATTGTTTCCAGGCATGAGTCAAGCCCAGGCCAAACGTTTAGTTTTTGCCACTTTCACGGGTAGCTGGGAGGAGGCTCACCGTGCTGTACTGGTGCCAGCCTTCAGAAAAGCAACGAATAACGCAGAGATCATTCTTGATCCGATGCTGTCGGTCGATCAGATCGCGAAAGTGACCGCGGCAAGAAATAATCCTCCCATTGACGTGATGTTGCATGATCCGGGCCCAGCGTTGACGGCAATCGACCAGGGGCTCGTTGAAAATTATCCCATCGCGACGAGCAAAAATTACAAGGATCTGATTCCTGAAGCGCAAGTAGAAACTGGGCCGGCTATTTTCTTTCAGGTGGTGGGGCTGACCTACAATCCCGACAAGATCAAGACGCCACCCACCTCATGGAAGGATCTTTGGAAGCCTGAATACAAAGGGCGTGCTGGTATTACGAATTTGAATTCAACCCTCGGAACAGGTTTTCTCGTTGAAATTGCAAAAATGTTTGGTGGCTCAGAGTCAAATATTGAGCCGGGCTTCAAGGCACTGAATGATTTGAAGCCTAATCTGGCTGCCGTTGCCGCAAATCCTGGTGCACTGGCCACGCTGTTTCAGCAGGGCCAGGTGGATATTAGCCCCGGCAATTTTAATGCGATTCAAATTCTGAAGGCACGCGGAGTGCCTGTTGAGTTTGTGATTCCGAAAGAGGGCGCAATCGCCTTTAAAACGACGGTTCATATCGTTAAAAACTCACCCAATCGTGAATTGGCGATTGCACTGATCGAGGCAGCGATGTCTCCAGAGGTTCAAACGCGTCTGATGCAAAGCCCGTATCTGGTTGTGCCAACAAATTCAAAGGTCACGATGGAGGGAGAAATCTCGAAAGTACTGGCCAAAGATCAGGCAGAAATGAAACAGCGTTTTGTGTTTCAGGATTGGAAAAAAATCAACGAACAGCGTGCGCAATGGATCGAGCGTTTTAATCGCGAGATCAAGCTTTAACGATGAGTACGCAAAATCGCCTGCCGGTGACAGCCTACCCTTTGTGGTTGGCATCACCACTCGCGCTGGCGATGCTACTTTTTTTTGCGGCCCCATTGTTCATGCTTGGGGCCGTCAGTTTTTATGGCGATACAGCCATGAATCAGTGGGGTTCAGGTGCGAACTGGGCCAAGATGTTCGATGCCTTCGGGCTCTTTGTTCTAGCGGATACGTTGTGGCTAGGTGTTCAGGTGACAGTCCTGAGCTTGATACTGGGTTTCGCGCTCGCTTGGATGTTTATCAGGCTACCAACGGGGCTGCAGCCCCTAATTATTTTTATCATCATGCTGCCCTTGTTGACCAGCGTGGTGGTGCGCACCTTCGCCTGGATCGTTATTCTAGGCAGGCAAGGCATCGTCAATAGTGTGCTGATGGATCTGGGATGGCTTGATGCGCCAGCAAAGCTGCTCTATACCCGGATGGGTTTGATCATTACGTTGACTAATGTTCAGTTGCCGCTGATGGTACTGCCTCTTATTACGGCATTGCAGCGCATTGATACAAACTTGTCAGATGCCTCGGCCTCGTTAGGTGCAAGCGAGTGGCAAACCTTCAAGAAAGTCACTATTCCCCTGTCTTTGCCCGGTGTAATTGCTGGCTGCCTCTTGACCTTCTCGGCTGCGATTACGGCTTTTATTTCGCAGTCGTTGATTGGTGGCGGGCAAATGTTGTTTATGCCCATGTATCTGTATCAGCAGGTTTCTGCCGTGTCGAACTTTCCGTTTGCCGCTGCGATTTCACTGACTTTTCTTGCGACTGTGATCGTCTGTGTCAGCGTATTTAATTTACTTGGGCGTTTATCGCGCGGGTACGCCGCGGGATAACAAACGAGAAACACTATGGCACATCGCAAGGATTTTTCGACAGTTTGCTTTCGGGGCACTTTAGCCCTTTTAGCAATGGTGACGCTTGTGTTGCTGATCGCCCCGACAGCGGTCGTGCTGATTGTCTCGTTCACCGATGGTTATTCTTTGAAGTTTCCGCCGAAAGGCTATTCGACGCGGTGGTACGTTGAGCTTTGGGAAGCAACGCATCTGCACTTTGCTGCGATGAATAGCATCAAGGTTGGGCTTGCAACGACCGTGTTGTCGATTGTCCTCGGGGTCTCAGCCTCTCTTGCGATTGCGGGATCAAAGACTTCGCTGGCGCGTGCCTTGGATGCGCTATTCATGTCGCCGCTAGTGTTGCCTGCACTGGCCTTCGGCTTTGCTGCGTTGATGACATTCAGCGCTGTGGGATGGTCTGTGTCAATCAGCACCCTGATCATCGGTCACACGGCAGTCTGCGTTCCGTATGTGATACGAACAACGTCTGCGGCCTTGGCGCAGATGGATCCCGCTTTACTTGAAAGTTCGGCGAGTCTGGGGGCGACTCGGTGGTACAGCTTTCGTCACGTGACCTTTCCGTTGATTCGCCCTGGGGTCTTCGCAGGCGCCTTTATTGCTTTCATGTCGTCGTTCGATAATGTGCCAGTATCGCTGTTTTTGCGAGACGCACGAACGGATATGCTTCCAATCAGAATGTGGCAAGATCTCGAGGGAAAACTAGATGTCACCATCGCTGCCTTATCGGGGGTGATTATCATTTTTACGCTGATGATGATGCTCGTGATGGAGCGAGTTACAGGCTTATCCAGACGACTGCGGCAGGGTTGATGTTAAAAAACTTTGTCGTTCAATCGCCACTTTTTTAATGTTCTCAATCGGGCGAAGTAGGGCATAGTAAGCCGGAATATTTAGTCTGGGAATCCACTCTTCAATCTCGCGCTGTAGTTGAAGAAAATCCTTCATGATTAAGTCGAACTCTTCTTGAGATTGCGTCTGTGCAAACCGCAGTTGAATGGCGTGCAGCATATCGTAGGCATCGTTCACTTTAAGTTGGCTAAGCGTTGATCGATAGTTTGGAATCAAGCGATATAACGGGTAGAAGACGGCTAGAGCACCCAGAATAAAAAACCAAATTCTGTCAACGAAGCTAGCAGCCCAAAAAGGAAGGTACTGGACGCTTTTCGGTGATCCGTTCGTCAAATAGTGTTTGGCCAGTGGCGCAAGCGGGATGTTGCTGTCTTTGTAAGATGGAAATTCATCGGGCCTGGCAAAGAATTGATCGCGCGAATCGCCTAAGTGGTCAATTGCCATTAAAAATAAAAGTTGCAGCGCGGGATGCAGATCTTTTTGAACGACTAAAGTCAGACTCGTCGCGACCATATTGATATCTGTAGCAGGGTAAGTTGGCGAGGTTGTAAACGAGCCTCGAGGGATCGACACTAAATCCAACTGAGGGAGATACTTGACGTAGGCAGGGGCGAAGGGAAAATTAGCAATTTTAATAGTGGGGTTGGCGAGTAGTTTTTTAATAATTGGCGAGTCAATGCCATCGACTGCAGCTAGGGCGCTGATGTCGCCCGCTAACAATGCATCGACTGATTTTAGATACGTCCACTCATGAAGATTGACTGTATCGCCTGTGTCATCGCGCCTGGTTGCCAGGATTTGGCGAACAATCGTGTTTGACCCAGAGTTTGGTTGACCGATTGCCAGACCATTTTTCGCAAAATGAAAAATCGGTTCATCGCCTGAATAAGCGTCGCCGCGATAGAAAAGCCACAAAGGTTCGTACTGTGAGCTACCTAACGACCAAAGGTAATCGAGTTCGTGCTTTTTATGCAGGCCGCCCAACACCAGCGCACTTTGAATTGAATCTTCACGCTGCATAGCCACGACGGGCTGCTTACCCCCCTCGGTATATGTGATGTTTAGCTTGACGCCATGTTCGGCAAAAAAAGACACTAATTTTTCACCGTAAATCCCATCTGAAGTTCCTTCGCGACCCACGGCGATACCAAGAGTCGAAGGTGGCAAGGGTTGCCAAAAAAATATTAACAAGACCGCGCCAACCACAAACATTAGCAGGTAGATCCATTCGTAACGCAGAACGTGATTCCACGCATGCCCCTCTTCACGCAATAATTTGGCTGTGCGTTTTGTTAGCGGTTTGGTTTTGGCTAAAGTTGGGACGATCGGGCGCTGCTGTTTTTTCATTGTTTTGCTTGGTTTTGGCACTTTTTGATGATAGCCATGCTAGCGCAAAACAATGTGTGCAGGTGTTGCCAATAAAAAAGCACAATCCAAATAAAACCTGCAAAAACGAAGGCTGGTGGAATTTAGGCCTAAATTAAGAATGATATATCGCCATGGTTGAACGAATAAAATCATTCAAATCAAATTCACGTTCGGCACGCGCGCGCGCGCGGGGGCCCATTGCACTAAGTTGGGCTGGATTCGCCAGAATCTTCAACAAAACTTCTTTGATGGATTCAGGACTGCGCGGTGGAACAATCCAGCCTTCTTGCTCCTCACAAACGCTTTCCGGTAAGCCTCCAACCCGCGTGACAAGAACCGGAAGCCCCATCGCCATCATTTCGCGACAGGCAAACGATAACGCTTCTTTATAAGACAAAATAAAGCCCACATCGCACGCCCCTAGCAGGTCACGTACGTCATCAACCACACCTGGAAAGCTCACCTGAGCATGCATGCCGCAAGCGGCGACCCCGGCGAGCTGTGCTTCGTTGGGTTCCTCGCCAATCACAATAATGTGAAAGCGTTCTCGCTGCTCAGGCTCAAGCAGCGAAAGCCCCAGCACCAGATCAAGCCAACCTTTGCCCTCACTAGTGCCACCCGTGCTACCCAAGATAATCTTATCTTCGATGCCTTGAGCAAACAACTGCGTTCTCAAGCGCATTTTGGCAGCCTGGCTGATCGGAGAAAAATATTCGGTATCAACCCCGTGCTTAATCGTTGATATTGGTCGCCGTTTATAGGGGGATTTCAAGAGCAGGCTCTCGACATGATTGCTCACAGCGATCACATGGTCTGTCGAAAAAAAAGCGCGCAGATGATGCCCAATGCTGTTGAGTGGAGAACAGTTATGTTTTGTATAGATCACGCGTGGTGGACGTGGCAAGCCGATTAGCGCGAGCATCACCTGTTTGTGGTCAGATGAGCCGTTAACGTGTATCACATCAAATTTTTCTTTTGAGATCAATTCTCGTAACGCTGCGCGTGCCGAGAACCAGGAAGACGGGCGTGTGGTGAACGACATATCAATCGCCTTCACATCCTGGATGCCCTTGGCAAGTTTAAAAAGGCGACTGGTTTGCGGGCACGCGACATACAGGCTATGCATGGTTTTCATTGCCAACAATAGGCTCAAAATATAAGTGACGTGACCACCACCGATGCCTGGGTGAAAGTTCGTGAACAAGATATTCATCGATTTATTCTGACGTTCTGTCGGTTATTTTTTTACACTGTTCTTACGCTATGCAGTACGTAGTCGTGCCTTCATGCGGCCAAGCAAAACAACCGAGAGCTTACTATAAGTTGAATGACAACTGAATATAAGCTGAATGCAAACTGACCATATACTGACAACATACTAGTTTGGTTGTCAATTCTGAATTCCCCTTAGTGCTTGTAGCTACGTAATTACCCTTAGCCTTATTGGCGTACCAAAGACGGTTGTTGTCACAGTAATGACTTAGCCAAGGGTTGATGGCGTTGTCACAGATTCAAAACACAAGCAAAATTCAAGAAAGTGTATGATCCACCCCTAAATTTTTATACGTAGGTACCCGTTTGGCTGCGCGACCTTCCGACTGTGTCAGACAGCGCCTTGGCTCTTTTTTAGTCGCTGTGTTGATTGCGTCAATGCCCATCACCATGCTGACGGATTTTGGGCGTACGAGCACAGTTTTTTATATTTTGACGGGCATCTGCGCGATCATTTGTATTGCAAAGGCGGGTGGCTTTAGTGCCGTACTGAACGACTTGAAAGAATATCGTGGGCTCGCCCTCGCACTATTTTTTGGCTTGCTAGTCATTGGTATCGCGGCGCTGCGTGGCACCGCAAGAATCGACAACGAAATCGAACGTGCGCTGCGCTTAAGTGTTGGCACCTTTCTCATCTTGGGCGCCTGTCTGTCACTCATTGCGCAATGGTTACGCCAGGCGACTTGGGGTATGGTTATCGCGACATGGGCCGCCACGGGTTATGCCTTATGGTATTCCCTGCCAACCTTTCGACGCCCCCTCGAAGTGCCTCAACACAATGCAGTGTCGTACGGTAACTTGCTGTTGCTGATGGCAGTGCTCGCTACGTTTTCAATTGGATGGCGCTTGACCCGCTTTCGCAAAGCCGAAGTGGCCTTTAAGATACTGACGATAGTGGTCGGCCTGCTAGGCTTCATCGCCACCCAAACGCGAGGCGGCTGGTTGGTCGTGCCGGTTTTTATCGTGATTGGTTGGGTGTTGGTGACTGGCAAAACCAGTATCCGTAAATTACTACTACCCGCGTTGCTCGCAATAATGATTTCAGGCGCGATTGCAGCCTCAAGCCCGATTCTGCGCCAGCGTATGCACGAGATGGTCACCCAAACGACCGAATGTTTTTCGAATCCACTGGCGATTTCTTCAGAGTGTGGTCGCTTGCAACTTTGGCACGTCTCTTGGTTGATGTTCAAAGCTGACCCGCTGTTTGGCAATGGCACCATACAAACGTTTGGGCCTAAGCTTGAAGAGTACTGGCGCCAGGGAATTGTGTCAGACTTTGTTTATAGCCAAGGATTTGGTGAGCCGCACAACGACATGCTCTTTAGTATGGCTAGCCATGGGCTGTTAGGGTTGGCGGCCTTGCTGCTAATGTATGCCGCGCCGATTTGGATTTTTACGCGACGCTTAAGTGCAAAGGTGTCGCAGCCTGCACGGGTCGCCGCTGCAATGGGCCTAGCCTTGTGTCTGGGATTTTTTGTTTTTGGTTGGACAGAACTCATGTTGCGAAGCATTCGAACGATCGGTTTTTATGCGATGTCGATCGCGTGGTTACTCGCCTTATCCGATGACAATTTTTTAGCCCGTCAACATAATGAATAACTGGAGAATTGTATGGTTCGTCTAGCAGACTTGCCTGAAGTTGAGCGGCAGCATCATCTAGATCGTGTAAAACAAATACCGAATATGCCATCACCGCGCTTGGTCTCTGGGCCACCGCTGAATCAGCGTCGAGTTGCGTTAGTGACAACGGCGGGCCTTCATGCCAGAACGGATGCGCCTTTTGATACGACCGGCAACGGAACCGATTACAGAGTGATTTCTGAGGCCACTGATTCTGGCGATCTTGTCATGAGTCATATGTCGGTGAATTTTGATCGCTCTGGGTTTCAAGCAGATTGCAATGTTGTCTTTCCACTGCAAAGGCTCAAAGAACTTGTTGCAGAAAAATTTGTAGGCTCTGTCGCACGGTTTCATTATTCTTTTATGGGCGCGATCTGGCCCACGACAAAGTACGAAGCTAAAGCCAGAGAGTTAGCCGAGTTGCTCAAGCGGGATAATGTAGACGCAGTTGTTCTTTCTCCGGTTTGACCGCTTTGTACGTGCGCCGTGAGCGCCGTCGGCCGTTATTTAGAAGAGTTTGGCATTCCAACCGTTCAGATTAGTTTGATCAGAGAGCATACCGTTGCCTTTAATCCCCCAAGAGCGCTTTGGGTTCCTTTTATGCTGGGGCGTCCGTTCGGTGCGCCAACGAATACAGTATTTCAGAAGCGGGTTTTACAAGAGGCTCTTAAGCTTCTTGAGTATGATCATGAGCCCATCCTTCGAGATTTTCCGGATGATGCACCGCCCGATCAGTTAGGCTACGACGATCAACAGTTGGTCTGCCCGGTGAGCTTTCCAAGTCAAAGCAAGATCGGTACCTTGCGCGAGCGGGTGATCAGTG
>CALQNE010000036.1 GCA_943331855.1 Bordetella parapertussis | reverse complement strand
TGGTGGTACGCCAGAAAAGCGCATGCGTTTTGCGATTGAAGTCGTCGAGCGCGTTCGTCAGTCGTGGCCGCATAACAAGCCATTATTCTTTAGGACCTCCGCAGTCGACGAGGTGGGCTGGACCATCGAAGACAGTATCAATCTTGCCAAGGTGCTCAAAGCTAAGGGCGTCGATGTGTTTGATTGCAGTAGTGGCGGTATGTCAGAAAAATCAGCGGTGCTTTCGCCGGTTAAACCTTCGTACAGTTATCAAGTACCGTACTCAGAAAAGATTCGACATGGCGCCGACATTCTAACGATGGCGGTCGGCTTAATTATTCATGCGGATCAGGCTGAGCATATTCTGCAAAAAGGCCAAGCCGATATCGTCGCGATTGGGCGTGAGATGCTGCACAACCCGAACTGGGCGCTAGATGCCGCAAGCAAACTTGGTCAAGATAATCCTTATGCAACGGTACCCGAAAGCTACGCTTATTGGCTTGAAAAACGTGCTGACGTTGGCTTCAAAGACCGCACGTCGACTTGGTTGAAAGGCATTGATGCGCCTCAGGTTTGAGCAAGTTTTTACGTGATTGATTGATGAAGAGATGGTCATGACAGCACCACTAGCGGGTATTAAGGTTGTAGAAATTAGCGTCGCAATGGCGGGGCCCTTTTGTGGCATGCTCTTGGGTGACTATGGCGCAGATGTCATCAAAATTGAACGTACGGTTACTGGTGATGACAGCCGAGTGTGGGCCCCTTACTTTCATGATTCAATGAGTTATTACTATGCTGCTGCAAACCGAAATAAGCGGGGCATGGCGATTGATTTGAAAACGCCAGAGGGTGTGGCGATTGCTCGAAAGCTGATCGAAGAAGCCGATGTGTTTGTGCACAACTATCGGATGGGCGCACTTGATCGTTTAGGCCTCGATTACGAAAGTTTGTCTAAAGTGAATCCTCGGCTGGTGTATTGCGCAATCAGTGGCTTTGGTGCGAGTGGTCCGTTAAGTAAAGAACCCGCGAATGATCTGTTTATGCAGGCGTATGCGGGCTCGATGAGTATTACGGGTGATCCTGAGGGTAGTCCCGCGAAGATGGGGATGTCGGTCGCAGACGTGGGTGCCGGTATGTTTGGCACGATTGGCGTCATGATGGCGCTTGAAACGCGCCATCGCACAGGCCGCGGCCAGCGCGTTGACACGTCGTTGCTTGAAGGCCACATGTCGATGCTGGCACAATTTTTTACGCGGTATTTTTCAAGTGGTGAAGTCCCAGGACCGAGCGGCAGTGGCTCATTGGGCAGCCCTACCTATCGCGCCTATCAGGCCAGTGATCAATGGCTTGTGATCTCGTCTTTCAATCAACGGATGTGGAAAGGTTTATGCACCGTTCTTGAAAGACCTGAATGGGTTGACGACTCTCGCTTTGTGAATCCTGAAATGCGTTCGTTGAATCGCCCTTTGTTGATTCAAATGATTGGTGACATCATCATTCAACAACCGCTTGCGTATTGGCAAGCAAGGTTGATTGAACAAGATGTGCCGTGCTCACCCGTGAATACGATTGATAAAGTCGTCGTGCAGCCACAAGTGCTTGCGCGCGACATGGTTCACGAAATGGATCTTGACGGTTTAGGCAAAATTGCGATGGCGGGCTTACCGATTAAATTCAGTGATTCGCCTGGCGAAATTCGCCTGCCTCCTCCGCGCCTAGGTCAACACACGGTCGAGGTCATGACTGCAGCAGGTTATACCGACGAACAGATTAAGGCACTTGCAGCACAAGGTACGATCGGTTTGGATCCGGGTTGGGTGAAGGTGCCAAAAGTGGGCAAGTCAAACTAAAAGGTGTTGCTATGCGTACTGTACGATCAAGATTGATAAAAAGTATTCTGCTGTCGCTCAGCCTTCTGGTTTGTTGCTGGTGCAACGTTGCAAAGGCTCAGTATCCCGACCGCTCTGTCCGTTTAATTGTTCCGTTTCCAACGGGCGGCGCGACCGATATTTTAGGACGCATTCTCGCTAAAAAATTAGGCGAGATGTCCGGGCAGTCGTTTGTAGTTGAAAATCGTGCGGGTGCAGGTGGCAACGTTGGGATGGAGGCGATTGCGCGCGCGCAGCCAGATGGCTACACGATCGGCATGATCATCACCTCGCACGCCATCAACATGAGCATGCCGATTAAGCCTAGTTATGATGTTCAGAAAGATATTGTGGCGATCCGTACCTTAGCCATTTCAAACAATATTCTGGTAGTGAATCCTAAAGTGCCCGCCACAACTGTGAAAGAACTCATCGCTGTAGGCAAAGAAAATAAAATCCCCTTGAACTTTGGCTCATCTGGTAACGGTACGACGCCACACTTCTCTGGCGAACTCTTTAATAAGATGGCGGGCATCAATATGCGCCACGTGCCGTATCGCGGGGCGGGGCCGGCTATGGTGGATGTGATGGGTGGCAACATCGAGGTCATGTTCGATGCGATTACCTCGGCAGCGCCGCAAATTAAAGCGGGTAAGGTCCGCGCGCTTGCTGTGACGGGTGCGACACGCTCGCCCGTGTTTCCTGACGTACCCACGGTTGCCGAAGCCGGCTTGCCCGGTTATTTCATCGAAGGCTGGCTCGGGATGGTTGCGCCTGTCAATATACCAACCGAAAGCCTGACATGGCTGACAAAGTCGATTGGTGAGTTGATGCGTAGCGCAGAGATTAACGAAAAAGTCGAAGAGCTCGGGATGGTGGTCTCTAATCTTGATGCAGAAAAATCAAAAGAATTTATCGCGAAAGAAGTTGAAAAGTGGGGCAAGATCGTCAAGTTGATTGACGCAAAAAATGATTAAGGGTACTTACTCGGCGTAAAACCCAGGCCGCACGCGCAAGCGATTAATAAATACAGGCTGTAAGCCCACGCTCTTGAGGTGAGCAGGCGTGGTCGGTAACCGGTGCGGTTGCCAGTTTGGATCGGTCATATCCTTTGGCCAATTCGGATTCAAAATTCCAGCCCGACCTAAAGCAATGACGTCGGCACCCAGATCTAATACCTTTTGAGCGTCTTTGCGATCCCAGATATGCCCAGCCGCAAATATAGGTAAGTCAGCAGGAATCACGCGTTTAAAAATGTCTAAGGGATGCTCTGCGGGTCGCTTAATTGATTGCTTGAACGCATCCCATAAAGAGAGATGCAGAAAATCGATACCGTCGTCGGTTAACCAGCGTGCTAGTTGGATGCTTTCATCCAGATCGATGCCGCGTGCATTACCGCCATCTTCAGGAGAGATTCTGACGCCGACGACAAAATCCTTTGGTACGCGAGCGCGGATAGTCTGTACCGTTTTACGAAGCAAGCGGGCGCGATTTTCGTACGATCCACCCCAATGGTCTGTTCGTTGATTTTCTGTATTACTTAAAAATTGCGTGAACAGATATCCGTGGGCGCCGTGAATTTCAATACCATCCATTTTTGAGGCATGCGCACGTTCGGCCGCACGCGCAAAGTCTTCGCTGACTTGTTCAAGTTCTTGTTCTGTGGCTGCGCGTGCGCCAGTGGGGCCGCCATCACTTGAACTGATCGGCCTCCCGCCACAGACGGTTTGGTCAGCGCGCAGGCCACCATGAAAAATCTGCATTAAGACCAAACTCTTGCGTTGATGCATTTGGTCTGCGAGCCGAGTTAAGCCCGGAAGATGAAGGTCGTCAGAAATCCCCAGGGCACCAGGCCAACCCTGACCGAGCTTGGAAACATGCGCTGCGCACGAGGTAATGATTCCGAAGCCGCCTTCAGCTCTGAGGTTTAACCAATGTAGTTCATCATCGCTCAGCGTGCCGTCCGCATGACTCTGGGAATTGGTGAGTGCTGCAAGCGCCAGTCGATTGGGCGCCATCACGCCATTACGAAAACGAAAGGGTTCAAGAAGATTTTTCATATTATTCAGAGCTCTCAGGAATAATTTTTTTAATTTTGATCCCTAGCAGCCGAGCTGCAAGTTGGCGCAGAGGTTCGAGTAACAGCACAACGATTACGAGCGTCCAAATCACGATCGCAATCGGACTGGTGTAGAAAACAGAGATCTCACCCAGACTCATGAAAAGCCCTTCGCGCATATGTTTTTCAATCAAAGGTCCGAGCACCAGGCCCACGACCATCGGCGCTAATTGAAACTCAAGCTTACGCAGCGTGTAGCCAATCAGTGCCACGATCAGCAGCATCCCGACGTCAAGCATACTATTGCGTACGCTATAGCAACCGATGGCAGCCATCATCAAAATAATGGGCAAGAAAATATGATTGGGTACGCGCAACAAACTGACCCATACGCTGACCAAGGGCACATTTAAAATGACAAGCATGACATTGCCCACGAGCATTGAGGCGATCACACCCCAAAATACTTGAGGGTGCGCCGTCATCATCATGGGGCCCGGCTGTACACCGTGCACCATCATGGCGGCTAGCATCAAGGCCGTCACCGGACCAAAGGGAATCCCCAACGCCAATAATGGCACCATCGAGGAAGTGGCGGCTGCGTTATTGGCAGTCTCGGGCCCAGCCACCCCTTCGATCGCGCCTTCGCCAAGTTCGTGTTTGTATTTTGAAACGCCTTTTTCAAGCCGATAGGCGGCAAAGCTGGCGAGTGTGGCAGATGGGCCTGGCAGCAAGCCAAAGATAAAACCTAAAATCGTGCCGCGTCCAAAGGGTGCAGCTGAACGACTCCACTCTTGCCGTGAGGGAAACATATCGCGCAGCTTGACGGGTAGGGGCTTAACCTGCTTTTGTAGAGTTTCGACCACACTCATGATCTCGGCAATACCGTAGAGCCCCACGACGAGCGCGACGAGTTCAACGCCCAGCGTTAAATCGGCTATGCCAAAGGTAAAACGGTCTTGCCCCGTCACGGCTTCTTGTCCGACTGTGCTGAGCATCAAGCCGATTGCCATTGGAAAAATACCAGCAGCTAGTGTTCCACCTGAGATTCTTGAAAACAGCAGCAGACCACCTGCGGTGAGTGCAAAAAATTCTGCTGGCCCAAACAGTAGGCCGACCTCAGCTAACGCGGGCGCAAACAGCATCACGCCCATGACGGAGATGACTCCGCCGACGAACGACCCAGCAGCCACAATCGTTAAGACAGCGCCCGCCCGGCCTTTTTTGGTGAGTTTGTAACCATCGATGCAGGTGATGACAGAGGCGGATTCGCCAGGCATGTTCACTAAAATAGCAGTGGTCGAACCGCCATACATTGCGCCATAAAACATGCCGGCCATCATAATCAGACCACTCGTTGGGTCAAGCGAATAGCTCAACGGCAAAATCATGGCGATGCCAGCGGTCGGCCCCAAACCAGGCAAGACGCCAATTAAGGTCCCTGCAAGGGCTCCGACTAAAGCCGCAAGCAAATTATTGAAGGTAAACGCGACACTTAGTCCGTAAAGAATTCCGTCAAGTGCATCCATGGCAGGCGCGACCTATGATTTTAAAAGGTGAATGCAAAAGTTGGCATCGGAACTTTTAGCAAATAAATAAAGCAAAAATAGATCACGCCAGTCATGACTGCCGCATAGGCGGCGCAGCGTACCAACGACAATGTCGAAAGTAAACGCATCAACAGCGTCGCAAATGCCCAACTGCTCAGTGAGTAGCCCAACCAAGGCATCGCCGTGAAGTAAAGCGCGAGCAGGGCGATGAGTTTAAATAATCGTTGGCGATCTTGTCCGACGGGTATCTCAATGCCTTCGGCACGTGCAGCCTTCCAGCCTTCCCAAATCGTCGCCAAACTGGCAAAGCCCATAATGCAGCCGACTAGGACGGGAAACAATCCAGCGCCGGGCGCATCCATCTCACCGAACGGCAGCTGACTGGCCATCGCAAGGTAGCCGGCTGAAAGTAAAAGACCTAATCCCCCAGCGGATAGGTAGGCCGTACGTTTTGAGATTGAGTGACTCGTCATATTGAGATTTTTTAAGATTTTTGATCGAGCAATTTCAACAGCTCGGTAAACGTTTCGGTATCTCGAATGATCTCTGTGCTGATCGCTGCTGGGCTTTTGGGGTCGAGCGCATAACCTTCTTTCGCAAACGCCGCGTATTCAGGGCTATTGATAATTTGCGTTGAGGCGTTCACCAGTTTGTCGAGTACCTCTTTAGGTAAGCCTTTAGGCGCCATGACATAGAACTGGGCAGACAAGGTTGTCTTGTAGCCTGCATCAATAGTTGAAACAGCCTCTGGTACGGGATCGTAGACGCCTTTTTTAAATACGGCTAAGACCCGGACTTTGCCCGCTTGCACCTGACCTGGGATGCCTACGGCTCCCGTAAAAAGTGTGGCCTCAACGCGATTGCCCAGCAGCGCCAATAATGCTTCACCGCTACCCCCGGTAAAGGGGATAGTGCGCAGTTTCAGATCACTGTTTTTATTGAATTCTTGAGCAACTAAATCAGGTACGGTGCGTAAGCCAGATACTGAAGCCCGTACTTTGTTTGGATTCTTTTTGACGTGTTCCAAAAATTCTGCAAAAGTCTTCCAGGGGGCGTCTGCACGTACGACCAGGATCACGGGCATTTCACCAAGCTTGGCGATCGGCTGGTACGCTTCGGGCGTCTTGAACGTTAGACCTTGATTAACCAGAGGTTGATACGCCAAGATGCTATTGGTGCCCAGGCCAATTGTGTAGCCATCCGGCTTGGCTCGAGCAATCATGCCAAAGCCAATCGTTCCTGATCCACCTGGTTTATTCTCGACATTGACTTCAACGCCTAAAACTTTTTCAAGTTGAGTTGCGAAATGTCGTGAAATTGGATCGGTTGAACCGGCAGGCCCGTAGGGGACGACAAAGGTAATTGGCCGATTTGGATAAGACTGCGCCACCGCAAGCGAAGGCAGGGAGCACCAAGCGAAGGTGAACGCCAACTGCAAAAGCGCAGCAAAAGTACCGCGTGAATACAGTCGCATGGCAACCCCTTTAACGGTCTACACCCATTATGCTTCGATAGTCTTTGTCAACGGCTGAAAGCGTGCCCAAGCGCAACATCATGTCCGTATCCATCGTGCCTGATATCCCTGGATTGGTTGGCAGATCGCACACCACTTTATTCGCTTTAATCTCGGCGATCTGCTCTGGCGTCATTCCGAGGACATCGCGCAAAATTGCATCATTGTCTTCACCAAACCGAGGACCTGATTTTTTAATATGCGCATCGCGAAAACGTAGCCGGTAGGGGCGGCCAATGATCGGGCGTGGTCCAATCGGCGCGGGGTGTTCGACGCGTTCATAAAACCCACGATGCTGAAGATGTTCGTTGATGAACAAATCTTTGCTGTTTAAAACCGGACCACTCGCGATATCCTGCGCTTGCAACAAAGGCATTAACTCTACGACAGTATGCTGAAGCGCCCAGGCCGCCACGAGTTCGTTGACCTCTTGTCGATGTGCACGACGCGCAACTGCGGTCGCGTAACGCGGATCTTGGGCGAGTGCCGCATGACCCATGAGCGCAGCGAGCTTTGCCCAGCGCAGGTCAGAGTCAACAGTGAGCGCAATCCACTGATCATCGCCGCGCGCACGATACAAATTACTTGGAACATGTTCAAGATCTTCATTGCCAATACGGGGGCGATCCGTGCCGTCAAGCTGCTTTTGAAT
This sequence comes from Bordetella parapertussis, assembly GCA_943331855.1. Classification (GTDB taxonomy): domain Bacteria; phylum Pseudomonadota; class Gammaproteobacteria; order Burkholderiales; family Burkholderiaceae_B; genus Zwartia; species Zwartia parapertussis_H. Next base: position 9,978 of record CALQNE010000036.1, on the reverse strand, counting down.
CAGCGCTTCGGGTATGAGCGATAGCCCAAGTTGATACATGCCGCAGTCGATCCATTGGCCTTGGCCTGTTTTGCGCATGTGTACGATGGCTGCCCACAACGCATTCATCCCAGCCCAGCAGGCGATAAAGTCCGGATAGGATTGCCCAACTTTCCAGGGCTTGTCGCCTTCGTAGCCGGTGTAAAACGTGACACCCATCGTGGCTTCAAGGGTGGTGCCCTGGCTTGGGAAGGCGGACCAAGGTCCGCTTGAGCCATAGCCCGTGTTTGACAACATAATCAGCGAAGGCTTAATTTTTTTAAGTTCGTCGTAGTTCAGTCCCCACTTACGCATCACGCGTGGAGTGTAGTTCTCAAGCACGATGTCACTTTTACGAACCAGATCGCGAAAGATCTCTTGGCCCTTTTCTTGACCAAGATCGAGGGCAAGCGAGCGCTTACCGCGATTCACGACATAAAAAATACCTGAGCGATTCCAGGGATCTTGCGCTGGATCATTATCAAGATAGGGGCCGAAGGCACGACCACGCGTTTGATCAAGCTTGTGCGGCGCTTCAATCTTGATGACTTCGGCTCCCAAGTCACTGAGCAATCCTGCCATATACGGAACGGCGAACACATACGACAAATCCAGAACACGCACACCATCAAGCGGAAGTTTTTTTGCTTTTGTCATGATGGGCGCTCCATGCTGGTCTGGGTATCAAGCTGCGCGATTTCTGAGGCGCTTAGGCCGAGGTGTACAGACAAAATTTCATGACGGTGTTCGTCTAGCATGGGTGAGCGCCGCCGCACTTTTGTTGGTGTGACTGAAAGCTTAGTGAGCTCTGCTGGAAACTGTAAATGTGTATTCGTTGCGGGGTGTGCGACTTCAGCAAACGCTTGACGCTCGTTCAGGTGTTCACAGTTCAAGAGATCGTCTGCACTTTGCACCATCCCGATTAGGAGTCGTTTTGTTGCACCCGCCAGAAATACTTCTTTGGCGTCACGATCTTGTACACATTCTTCAAGCAGTGCGCGTACTTCAGGCACGCGCTTTTCGCGTTGTGGTGGACTTGCGAATTTAGCTTCACGAAACTCAGGGCGACCAAACAAATCGGCAAGGGTTTCAAAGGGGGCGCCGCCGCCGGTTTGAAACGCCAGAAAACCTTTGCGTGCTGCAATGGGTTCGCCCGCGAAAGGATCTTGCACCACGGCGCGTCGACCTTGTACGGCACCTAAAAAGCCGTAGTAAGACTGATTCAAAACAAGTTCAGAGGCGAGACACTCGTGAATCGAGACATCAACGTGCTCGCCGAATTGATCAGCTTGTGCAGCAGCATACGCCATCGTTGAAGCATAGGCGGCGGTCAGCCCCGCACAATAAAAGGATTGTGATAAACCATGCTTGAGCGGTTCGCGATCGACTTGACCGCTGATCGCCATGATCCCGCTCATTGCTTGCAGAGTCAGGTCGCTGGCGCGGTAGTGGGCATACGGACCCGTCTGGCCGAAATTCGTGACTGAAGTCACGACGAGTGTTGGGTTCCATTCAAGTAATTGATCTACGCTATAGCCCCAGCTCTCTAGCCTGCCGGGCTTGAAGCTTTCGATCACAATATCGCTGTTCTCAATGAGCTTGCGCAGCACAGGTCGACTTGAGGCCAGGCGCAAGTCGAGCGCCACACTGCGCTTGTTCCAATTCAAATATTGAAACAACAGACTCTGCTCGCTTGCCGCAGCGTCCGTTTTCAATGGCGCAAGATAGCGCGCAAAGTCACCCTTGCCGGGCTGTTCAATTTTGATAACGTCTGCACCGTAGTCGCCTAATAGCCGGGCCGCAAAGGGCCCGGCAATACCATGACTCAGATCCAGAACGCGGACGCCCTGTAACGCAGATTGCATGCTGACCCTACTTAGGCTGCGGGTGGAACAAAGGGATAGGGAACGGGTTTGCCATTTTTATAAGGCAGCGCAACCGTTGCAGTACCGGGGGTTGACTCTTTACCCGCATCGTTGAGGATGCCAAGTTCGATATCAATCAAACCGTAGCCGGGGCCTTCGCGTTTTGCGGTGACACGTCCCCAGACACGCACGGCCTCTTCAACGATGTTCATCGCACGAAACTGAAAGCTCGCTTTCCATGCCCACCCATTGGGGCCGGCCCAGTCAGCCAGCATCTGCATGACGAACTGTTGCTTCAACGATCCGTTAATCAACAGGCCCGGTAATTTATCGTGCTCCATTGCAAAGGGCTTGTCGTAATGAATTTTGTGCCAGTTTTCCATGGCAGCAGACCAACGCATTAAATGAGCGGTGGTGAGAGGGCCTTTTTCAAGACCTGGGATGTCAGAGCCGATCGCGACATCTTCAAAGTTGGGAGTGGTTCCGAGTGCCATATTATTTTCTCCGGATTTGTGTGCGACGGGTGCGGATCAACAAGTCTCCGTCACCATTTCGATATTCAGTTTCTGTGACGACCAACACGATCAGGCCTTTACTCGTCTCTTTTTCAGAGATGTCTGCATAGCTAGATGTTTGGCTAACGGTTTCGCCATGACGTGCATAGCGGAAAAATTCAATTTCAGAGCCGCCATTAAGCAGTGCATAGCCGTTCAATGGCTCGAGGGCAGGTAAGCCGCCTGAGCTTGTCGCGGCCACAATGCCATCAAAGTCCGCATTGCGCGCATTCGCCTGGATTGGATCGGGCACGCCAAAGGCGCGACGCGACAAATGTGTAGGAAACAATGGTGGCGCCACAGGGCCGCCGTAGCGTGCGTTGTTAGCGCAGGGCTTATCAAAAATCGGATCTTCATACATGATGGCTTGTGCATAGCGACGCACAGCACCACGCTCGACAGAATCGCACGCAACGTCTGTCGTGGATTTCATCCCGATATATTTTTTTAGTGAGTCGGAAAGGGCGGACATTTTTAATCTCCCATTAAGGTAAAGGTATGGCGTTTACTGAAAGGACTAGTTCACTTTGACATTGGCATCTTGCACAATTTTTTGCCAGCGTAATACTTCACGCCGCACAAAGGCTTCAAACTCTGGTGTTGGTAAAGGACGCTCAAGAATATCTGAACCGCTCTTGATTAAACGATCGCGTACAGCGGGGTTGGTCATGACTTTAATGATGGCGGCGTTTAGTCGTTCAATGACTGGTGTGGGTGTTGCTGAGGGCGCACATACGCCGTTAAAACCGCTAATCGCGAAACCCGGCACTGTTTCGCCTATCGTCGGCATATTGGGCAGTTGCACCGCACGCTCTGCCATCACTACGCCAAGCGCTTTGACGTGTCCAGATTTAACAAACGGCAAAACCGGCTCAAGCACTGCGAACGACATGGTGGCACGACCCGCGACGACATCTGCAATTGAGGGTGAGCTACCCTTATACGGAATGTGCAGCATCTCAGTACCTGTTAATTTCATGAATAACTCACCGGACAGGTGTCCAGGACTACCCGTGCCGTATGAGGCGAAGGTGAGCTTACCGGGTTGTGCTTTTGCAAGCGCAATCAATTCGCTGACATTATTGACCGGTACAGCGGGATGAACGACGAGTAATAAGCTCGCGCCTAAATGCATCGTGACATGTGTGAAGGCTTTGAGCGTATCAAAATTTAGTTTGTACAGACTTGGGTTGATTGCGTGTGCCGTAGTGCAAATCAGCAGTGTGTAACCATCTGGTGAAGAGTTCGCGACAAATTCGGTGCCGATAATGGTATTGGCGCCACCCTTGTTTTCGACGAGGACGGTTTGTCCAAGTTCTTCGGTCAATCCTTGCGCCATGACGCGTGCAACAGTGTCGGCCCCACCCCCCGGCACATAAGGGACAACGAGTTTAATCGGACGATTCGGGAAACTCTGCGCCCAACTTGTCGACGATCCAGCGCAGAGCAGTGCTAAGCACATCATTAAGATCGAAACGGAGCGGGCGCAGAGAAGCATGCGTTAGGCCTTGGGGGTTAGGTAGCGTTGCGGGCTGACCGTAAATTTGCTGCGGCAATTCAGCGAATCAAAGTAATACCAGGTTCCGTCGTGAAACTGGCGGGTACCTTTAGAAGGATCAATTTCCTTTGCGCCGTGGGCGGTTTCACCCGTTTTGGATTCGGCCCCTTCGAGGTCGATCGCTTTACCGCAAACTAGACATTTCATAGCATTGACTCCGAATAATAGGTAGGCGATTACGCAACGACTGGCACGGGTTGACCCAGGACCACATGGCCAGGCATATCAAGTAGCGCATGCGCAATGCGTTCGCGATGCTCGTAACTCGTGCCTAAGCGCATGGACCATGCCGTCACTCGGCGCAACCAAAGGTGCAAGTCAAACTCCATCATGAAACCAATGCCACCATGAATCGACTGTGAGTTGCGGCACACCGCTGGGCACTTGTCATTGCAAAAGGCCTTTGCTTGCGACACTTCAACTTGGGCCGGCATGCCGTGGTCCATCTTCCACAAGGCTTCATACGCGAGCAACTCGCCGCCATCAATCCAGATAATCATATCGGCACAAGTATGCTGAATAGATTGGAAGGCACCGATTGGCTGACCAAAGGCTTCGCGAAACTTCGAATGATCGATGGCCATCTCTGCGTCCATACGCGTAGCGCCCAGAATTTGAGTGCATAACAATACGGTTGCAAGATCGAGAAGATCTTGCATGATCGGCCAGCCCTGATTCAGTTCTCCAATCATGTTTGCTTTTGGTACGCGCACTTGCTTAAAGATGACTTCGCACTGTTGGTCTTTCGCAAGCGTCCGAAGCGGGATATGAGAAATCCCGGCTGCTTTCGAATCGAGCAAAAATAATGAAATGCCCGCATTGCTTGCAGAGGCTGGGGCGGTACGACAGGCGACTAAAATTTGATTAGAGGCAGCAAAGTTATCTACGAATAATTTTTTGCCCGTGATCACAAAGTGATCACCGTCGGGTACCGCCATTGTTTTGACTGTTTCAGGCAGAAAGCGCGGATCTTCTTCAGAGAAGGCCCAAGTCAGAATCGTATCGCCGGCTGACACGCCCGGTAAAATACTTTGGCATTGTGCCTTGGTGCCCGCGCGTTGAAGCGTGATTGAAGTGACTGCGGTGCTATGAAGTGGAATCGGTGCCATGGCACGACCGACTTCCTGCATCACCAAACCAAGATAGGTCAGCGGCAGTGCCTGGCCGCCGTACTCCTCGTTCAGACACATGCCGGTCCAGCCCATCTCGGTGCATTTTGCCCAAAGTTCAGGGGGGTGGCCGATCGGGTCCTCTTCCATTTGACGCACTAACGCAGTCGAGCATTCTCCTTCGAGAAACTCGCGCGCGCTTGACGCCACTAACTGTTCTTCATCGTTTAAAAGTACGTCCATCTTCTTTCCTATATTTTCGTCAGTGTCGATCGAACCAAGTTCTTTTGTACAGACACCTTGGATTATTTTGCAGGGGCTTTCGCGCGACGCATCGAGGGCAATTCAAGCCCACGCTTGGCCACCTGGTCGCGCATGATTTGAACGCTACCGTGGTTGATGCCTGACTGAAAAGCTCCCATCGTGTTGTGCGCGAAAACGCCTTTTTCAACCGCGTGGGGCGAACCGTTGAGCAAGGTGCCGTACGAGCCGAGCATTTGAGTAATGGCTTCGGTCGTTCTGACGCCATGCTCTGGCGACCATACTTTTTCAGCCGAGCCTTCGTAGGTAAAGTTGCCGCCACGCTCAACAATTGACATGCTGCGCATGGTCATCAAACGACACACTTGCGCCTCAATCCACATCTCGGCAATCTTGTCGCGAATCGCGGGATTAGTTTTTGGTGCATAGCCACCGAAATCGTTAGATTTCACCCAGTTCACAATATCTTCGTCGCGTCGCACCGAGCGCAAATAGCGTGCGGCGCCCACGCGATCAAGGTTCAAGCCCATTGAGCCGACACGCCAGCCTTGGTTTTCACGACCGAGCAAGCATGATTCGTGGATACGAACATTTTCAAAAAAAACTTCGTTTGTGCGCGCATCACCGTACGTGGTGCCGCGCGGTGCACGTGGATTGTTTTGAATCGTCCAAAGAGGTCGCACGGTGAGGCCGGGGGTATCCATTGGAAAAAGAAAAATCGAAATACCGTCGTGACGACCCGCCTCAGGATCAGTGCGGGCCATGAGATACATGTGTGTCGCGTGGTGGGCCGAGGTCGTGTACATCTTTTGACCATTGATCACAAAGTGATCGCCGTCACGAATGGCGCGGCAGCGCAGTGCGGCCAAGTCAGCACCTGCATGCGGCTCGGTAAAGCCCAAGGCAAAAGAGTATTCCATCTTGATCAGCTTGGGCAGATAGTGTTGCTTTTGCTGTTCGGTCCCCACCGCCATGATGGCGGGCGCACCGCTACCGACTAAGCTGATGGGTAAGCCGGCACGTTGAAACTCTTCTTCGATGATATTTTGACTGACGCGATCGCCATCGGCGCCGCCGTACTCTTTTGGGTAGCTATACCCGAGCCAGCCGCGGTCGTCGATCTTTTGATAGAGCGCGGTCACTAACGGGCCGCGCTTATTAGACAGACGCTCGCCCTTACCGGCTTCATGCGCCTCTTCGGTTGCATCAAGTTCTGCATATACTTCAGGTGTCATGTGCGTGCGAATAAAATCGAGCACGTCGTGACGCAACTGAGTTTGTTCTTTGGTATGACCGAAATCCATCTCACTATTCTCCAAATACATCGCGCGCGCGCGCTTAACTTCGTTGCACCCGAGCCCGGCAAAAGCATGGCTAAAGGCGATATGAGGGCGTAACGGTGGCCGAGGAGGGCTGCATTTGCTGCAAGTGCACAATTGGTTGTATGCAAGAATTCGGCGGGCTTCTGATCTATCGCTTGGCAGATACCAAGCTTTAGGCCGCGCCTGAATGCAACTTCAACTTTGTCTCAAACCACTTATTTTTAATCACGACTTGTATGGGATTTATCCTAGCATAAAGGCCTAAGCTCGGCACCACATTTTTATCCGCCATGTGGACACGCCCTCATTCATGATGCTGTGCTGGTCCAACCAGGCTTGGTTCCACACATCACGACGCCAAAGCAGTATGCTGATTTATTGGTAGAAGGTTTGGTAAGCCATGCGGCTTTTCTGAAAATGCTTAAAAAAAGCTAATATCAAATTTGAAAATTAAACCCGGAGACAGTGCAACATGAAGATTTTATTTTTTAATGATTTCAAACTGGGGATCTTGAAAGGCGACCAGGTCGTTGATGTGTCAGCGGTCGTCGCAGATATCCCACATTTAGGCCCGCACGATCTGATTAATGGTTTGATTGAGCGCTTTGACGCCTATCGCCCAAAAATAGAAGAGGCGGTTCGTACTGGGACTGGTGTGCCTGTGAGTTCGGTACGCATTCGTCCTCCGCTGCCAAAGCCCGGCAATATTGATTGCATGGCCGTCAATTACATGGAAGACGGCACGCGCAGCGCCCCCGCCCCAATCAACGCTTTTCAGAAAGCGCCTGGCGCAATTATTGGTCACGGTGACACCATGGTGCTGCCTGATGTGGCTGCCAGTGTATTTGAAGGTGAGGCCGAAATTGCCTTGGTGATCGGCAAGCGCGCGACCAATGTCGCGGCAAAAGATGCCATGAATTATGTGTTTGGGTATGTGAACTTTATTGATGGCTCAGCGCGTGGTTTAGGGCCAGAAGGTAACGTGTTTTTTCAAATGAAATCACGCGATACGTTTGCACCGATCGGACCATATATCGTGACTGCCGATGAAATCCCCAACCCACAAAAACTGCAGATTCGCCTATGGAACAATGGCAAACTGATGCAAAACTTTAACACCGATGATATGGCGCATAATATTCCGCGTTGCATCGAATGGGTGAGTTCAATTCACACGCTCGAGCCAGGTGATATCGTCGCTACAGGCACTAATCATCGTGGCTTGAATGCGTTTATGGATGGCGACAAGGTTGAGCTAGAGTGCGAAGGTTTAGGGCGTTTGGCCTTTAACATTCGTGATGATCTCAAGCGTACCTGGAGCCGCCAGACGCGTCTTGAGCACGCGGATGCGAAATTGCCAGGTGTGCATACGCCTCAGTTGACTGGTAAGTATAAAAAGTAAGCAGTGCAATCATAGTTTGGCAATAAAAAAATACGCCTCGTTTAAAACGAGGCGTATTTTTTTGGTCTGACGCATTAAGGCTTACGTTAATGCCTTTTCAGCGACGGCATTGCGAGCCGCGATGCGCCCGAACGCAAAGCACTCGCCAATGTTGCCCGTACCTTGATAAAGATAGCTATACATCGAACCTAACTCGCCTGCACTATACAAACGTGGAATCGGCGTGCCATCGGGCCGTACGATTTGTGCGTGCTTGTTGCGCCGTGGACCCCCTTGCGTGTTCAGCATCGACGGCGAGAGCTCAACGGCATAGTACGGGCCCGTACCAAAGGGCGCGAGCATCTTGCTGCGACCAAAGTCTGCATCTTTGCCGGCCGCGCAATGGGCGTTCCAGCGCGCGACTGTTTGCTCGAGACTACTCGCAGGCAACTTTAGTAACGTCGCCAGTGCCGCGAGTGTCGGGGCTGATTTAATCCAACCCTTCGCGAGTTCAACGCGATTGTCTGCGCTCCAGGTATAGCCGCTCATGATCTGAGTCCAACCGTGCGTCGGCTTGCCGTCATAGATGGGGCCACCATCCAGCATGGTTTGATCAAAAATCATATGCATTGGGCAGGGCGTGCGTAAGGCTTGCCACTTACCGCTTTGCTCCACTTTGCCATGACGCGTTTTATATTTTTCGTCGGTAAAGCGCTTGCCATCCGGCCCAACCACTACCATGCCGCCAACAGGTTCATGCGAAAAATGCAGCGCCATCATTGAAAAGGTCGTTGGAAATTCGGCCACTTTAAGTGCCATTGACGGGCCCGCAAAATTATTCATGTGCCAGAGGTCGGCGCCAACTTCCATCGCCATGCGTACGCCATCACCCTCGTTAAACGGGCTGCCCGAGGTGTAGCAGTAAGGCATACCGGTCAGATAGTTGCGGATCATTTCTTGATTATTTTCAAATCCACCACAGGTGAGTACAACGGCTTTCTTGGCTTTGATGTTGATCGGTTTGCCGTTTTGCAACGCAACCACACCAACAATCTCTTGCGTCAGTGGGTCTTGCAGTAAACGTTGCCCCGGGCATTCGTAGCGCACTTCGATGGCGCGTGCGCGCACCGCTTGTTCAAGCATCTCCCAGGTTTTTGAATACCCCAGAATATCGCCATGGTGGTATTTATGTACACATTCGGCGCCCGGTAAATCTGGAAACTCAATGCCCGCGGGTTGAAACTGATGTTCTTGTGGATCGCCGCCGATCGAACTCAGCCAATCATTGTTTTTACACATTTCATCGGCCCACACTTCGACCATGTCCTGTGGAACTTTGTAGGGGCCTGCTAAGGCATTGAAGTACGTGATCGCAGCTTCGGTCGATGAGGTATTAAGATATCCCTGTGCGGCGACCCGCGTGTTGCCACCCTCCTGTCCCGCAGGGGCCTTGTCTAGCAAGATGACCGAAGCGCCTGCTTCAACCGCCGTGATGGCGGTGGCCGCACCTGCGCCGCCAAATCCAACGACGACAACATCGGCGACAGCATCCCAAGTGGTGGGTAATGTATTTCTTTGGCTCATTTTTTTTCCATTTGCTCAATGCACTGTATGTGCAAAGACTACTTCAATAAACCGGTCTCTTTAAAGTACTGTGTGTACCATTCGATTTCAGCAGGAAACTTGCTTGCGACGGTTGCGCCATCTTCGTAGGCATAGGGCAAGTTGTATTTGACCAGCAGTTGTTTAAATTCAGACGACTCGGCCACTTGTTTCAGTGCTGCCTCTAAGGTGGCTGCGATATCGTTAGGTAAGCCAGCCGGCGCTACCACAATCATCCCACTTGGTGGATTGGTGGGCGGGCAGCCGATATCTTTCATCACAGGGATATCCGGACGTTTAGGGTCGCG
>CALQNE010000035.1 GCA_943331855.1 Bordetella parapertussis | reverse complement strand
CCCCTTTTGGCAATCCCATTGAAGCCAGCTTCAGTCGCACCTGGTGAACTTGCTCGCCAGGCACCATAATGGCGGCCCCACTATCCATAATCTTGTAGGGTATGTTCATCTGCTCAAGGGCTGCGACGATTGCCCCCCCGTCTTTGTCACTAAAATTCGAGAACAACACCCGATATTTTGGCTCCTGACTCCATAGCCAAAATGCTGTCATGACAGCAACAACGGCTGCAATGCCTAAAGCAAGCAGCAAGTTGGGATTCAAGGAATTAAAAAACTTCATAGGTGTAATGCCATGCAACAATTCACGAATATGGTCGAGTTTCGGGGCACTCGACGGAGTCTGCTAGGACTGCATTATTGCAATATGTGGTGGAATCAATTTCGAGAATAGAAACTGTTTTTCAAGTCTATTAATGTGTCCGGCATTTGGCTGAACTGATAAAGTGTCAACCTTCAAGGTCAGAACCCGAAGGTAGATCGACATGAATGTTGGGCCGATTGGCAACGATCAAATTCAATCCATGCTTTCGCAACTGCGATCGACGGCTTCGCGTATTAATGCGCCACAGCCTGCTGCTGGCTCAGATAATCCCTTAGGTTCAACGGGTGCGCCCGCGCCTTCGTCGAAGGTTGACTTTTCCGTAGCGCTGAAATCTGCGCTTGATCAGGTACAGAGCTATCAAAGCACTTCTGAGTCATTGGGCAAGAAATTCGCCTTAGGGGACAACAATGTAGCGTTGTCCGATGTCATGATGGCGGGTCAGAAAGCCAGTATTTCACTTCAATCTGCTGTGCAAATTCGCAACAAGCTTGTTTCAGCCTATCAAACCATCATGAATATGCAGATTTAACGTAAATACTGCTTATTCGTAGTCGTGCTCCAGCGCATATAACCATACCAACAGCTCTGCAATCGCCTGATACAACTCAGCAGGGATATGATCATCGAGATCGACTCGCATAAGCAGGCTCACGAGCTCTTTTGACTGGTGCACAAAAATGCCATGCTCTTTTGCCCTGGCAATAATTTGTTCAGCGACCACGCCTCGACCCTTTGCGACTATTTTGGGCGCGAACTCTCCGTGCTCATAGGCTAATGCCACTGCCTGCTGCGATGGGTTAGTTGTGCTCATTGAGCTCAATGGTGCAAGACTTCACGGTTTGACCTGCCGCCTGCATCGCTTCTAGAAACAATGCCAACTTATTATTAAGAATAACTTGTGTTTGCGCATCTTGAACCTTCATCTCAATGCTCAACGTCTCTGCGCTCCAGCTAAGATTCGCCACAATCTTTTTAAGATTTGGCAGATCCAACTCTAAGCTGCTTGAAATCTCAGGCTCAACAGAATCAGGTGTGACCGAGGGGTTCAGATCTCGCCCCTGTTGTTGACTATTTTGAGGTAAAAAATTGACGGCCCATTGCATGATTTGACCGGGCCACACCGCTCCGGCCCATTTAAAGCCATTTTGCTCGAGCGTATTAAGCTGTTTCGCAATCATGTCTGAAGCACTAAAGCCCAACTGATTCTGTGGTTCGAGCATTAATTGCTCTAGAGATCGCCTACCTAGCGCGTAGCTGGCCTGGTGCGATTCGTAAAATAATCCACTCAAAGCAACGCTGTGTTCTAGCACCCCCGCGATCAATTTGGGATCGAGCGTCGTATTCATTAGCGAGCTATTTATTGCCACTAATCGATGATCTGCAGCTGCCGAATCGACACTTTTGAGATACGCCTCAATGAGGACGCCCGTTTTGCTCAGCACCACTTCATCAGATGCCGTCTCTTGCAACCCGGACCGAGCAATTTCAAATAACGGTAACCCTTGAGCACTCACACACTTCAGCGCCAAAGCCTGACCTGGCACGAGCGGGCGCTCAAAATTTCCCTCTAGCACCAAATCTGCAACCCGCAAAGTGACCACGTTCTCGTCCGAACAGCTCACGACCTCTGCCATATACTCTTTTCCGGTCACAAACGTCGCGTTTGTTCGACCTTGTGTCGCCGAGGGCAGCGTTGAGATACCACCAATTGCAGACAGCCCTGTGACGTTTGAAGCGTTCAAAGTGGCCGATCCGTCATCTCATCCACTATTTATCATTAACGTGGTGTGCGCATAATTGCAGACAACCTACCCATCCAAGGTTCAAGCAAATCTCGAATCTGTCGATCATCTGCCAAAATCTTCATCAGTAAGTCAATTTTTTTTTCCACTTCTTCGGCCGTCAAGGGCGACTGGTCATCACGTTGGTGAATCTGCTTAATATGCTCTTCACAAACCGACTCTAAAGTCGTAAAGCTTGGCCAGTCTTGGCGATGTGCAGCATCCAGCATTTGTTGGCTGATCTGAACCATCTCGTCGTAAACTAAAAGAATATCGGATGTCGTCATTTGATGGTGCAACAGGGCAGTTTAGAGTTTTCCGCAGATGAGTACGCTAGGTGACAGTTCAGCCACTAGAATCGGTATTATGCTATCGAACAGCCAATACCCCATCTTCAAATTAACGCCTCAATTTGCCACTTATTCATAGATTTTCAAGAAAAAATAAGATCGCTCTCTTCAGATTAATTTAGCTCCTTTAAGAGCGAGAGCACTCAATCGGCCAAAAGATTATCTTTAAGGCGCACAAACCGTAGCTCACATGAAAAAAAACCATACCCAATTCTCTCCGCTTGCGATGATCTCGCTAAGTTTTTTAGCAATTGGGTTGTGTGGACACAAGTTAAGCTTAATTACAAATACTGAAAGTCGCCCCGAATTAGCCCTTGCCATTGCGCTTGCCCTGATTAGCAACGGCCGAACGATTTATGCTTGCGTGCTGGGATCGCTAATTTTGCAATGTGCCTTGGGTATGTTTGAAAATTCAGACGCCCAGACGATCGCCGCCACGAGTGCCTGGACCGCCCTGACTACGCTCGTCTACTGCAAAGGATCACTCTTTGCTGTCCGCTCATTTGTAGGAGCACGGTGGCGAGACCTCCCGCAGCTCCAAGATTTCACCAAACTATTAATGGTTGGTGGGTTGTTGATGAGTCTACTCCCCGCCGCTTCCACCATCACGGCCCAAGCACTTCTACACAGCCACTTATCCGCCAAATTGCTAAGCCTAGACTTCTTGCGAATCTGGCTGGACATATCAATCAGCTCATTTGTCTTTCTGCCTGTTTTTTTAGGCGTTTTATTACGCAACACGGCCGCCTGGCGCGAAAGATGGAAAGGCCTAACCGGCGCGACGGTCGTTTTAATTGGCATATCTTGCTACATCAGCCTTACCGGTCGAGCACTTGAAGACGTGTTGTCAAGAGCTCAGCTCGCAGAACAAATAGGTTTGATCACGGGCCTAGCCGATGCGCATGTTGTAGCAAGCGAAGAGGCAGTCATCAATTTCGCTGAAACTACAAATATCCAATCACCTGAACTACAGCGTTACTTATTGCCACTTGCCCTGAGAATTTTTAATGATTACCCCGCCATACGTTCGTTATCAGTCATGATTGATTCAGAAGTTGAAAAATATAAGTTCTCTAACCCAAGGTATCTCACGACGCCGATTGACTCAGACGTCATGGCGCACTACGCCAATATCAAAACGAGTCCCACTCCTCAATTAACGTCGAAAAATTTACCGCGATTTAGCCTTGTCCGAGACAACGAAAGCAGCATGTTCGTTGTTTATCAGACTAATCGCATTAGTGATCCATCGAGCCGATATCCAACCGATTCAGCGAACCGCGGTACGTTGGTCTATATCGAAATTGATTTAACTCAATTTGTACCAACTCAGATTACGACTGAAAACAGCAATCAAACTTGGCTCAACACCAATCTAAAAACGGCCCGGTCATCGACGACAGCGGAGGAGCCGAAAAAACCTTGGTTGAAGGCTACATCAAACCAGCAAAAACTAGCCACGTTCAAACTCTTTGATCAAACGGTAACGCTTCAAGCTCAACAAGCACCCCTCGGGCGCACTGACCAGATCCTGCGACTGACTCTGCCCATCAAACTTGTAAAGCTCATTCTTTGTGGCACTTACCTGGCAGCCATTTTTGTGATTTTTACACGAAGAAGTCTTGTGCGCTTATTGATCGCTTCGCAAACAAAAGATCTGCAGCGCCAAGCAGAGGGTCTCAACATTTTTAAACAGTCAATCGAGGAGTCGCACGAAGCCATCGCAATTCTAGTGGGCCCTAGCGATCACCCAAGCATCCGATACGCTAATCGAACTTTTTGCATGTTGTCTGGCTTCTCTGAACCTGAGCTCATTGGTAAAGATTGGTCTATTCTTGTCGATTATCCTGTCAACCAAAAAGAGCTTACTGCGTTGCGTGAAGCGATCTCGCAGACTGAATCAATTCAGGCAGAACTCATGGCGTTTACTCAGACGGGTGACTGGTTTTGGGTTGAGCTGCGGATAACGCCGATCTATTCAGTTAACCATGCAGTATCCCACTGGGTGCTCATCCAGCAAAATATTTCGCAACGCAAGAAAAACGAGTTAGAAATGCGTCGAATTGCGCTTGAGGCGCAAGATGTCAGCCTGGCAAAATCACGTTTTCTTGCGAATATGTCTCACGAAATTAGAACACCTCTAAGTGGCATCATCGGCTTAAGCACGTTAGCGCAGCAAACCTCAGATCCACAGGATATCCAGAAGTACATAAAGACGATTCAAGTATCAGCCCAACTTCAACTAGAAATCATTACAAGCATACTGACAACACTAAAGCTTGAAGTCGGCCAAACCCAACTAAACTTGAAGCCGCTTCAATTAAGATCATTACTGAATCAAACTGCAGACATTCTTCGCCCAAATGCTACGCTGAAAAATATTTCACTCAACAGCAAGATCTCAAATAATGTGCCGGAGTACATCGAAAGCGACTCGGTATTCTTGAGGCAAATCTTGCTTAACCTTGCGTCAAATGCAATTAAATTCACTACGCAGGGCCAGGTGAACATTTTCGTTGACTACGTATCTCAACGCGATCAAACAGTACGATTAAGATTTTCAATCGAAGACTCTGGACCCGGTTTGGGCTCACTCTCTTTAACGCAAATCACTAAGCCTTTTGCCAAAGGAAGCGTTCAAAACGAAATCAATAATGAAGGATTGGGCCTGGGACTGGCCATTGTTGAGTCCTTTCTGCAGTTGATGGGCAGCCGCATCGAAGTAAAACGTATCAACTCACTTGGTGGCGCCACCTTTTATTTTGATCTGGATTGTAACTATCGCTCTCTAGACGAGCCGAGTGCACCCCAAGAGATCGATTCTCTGCATTCTGAGGTCGAGGATGCCGAATGGATCAATGCCTTTCGCGACTTACGTTTTTTGTTGATAGAGGATAATTTAATCAATCAAATCGTGGTGCTAGGATACTTACAAAACTCAGGCGCACAGATCGACACTGCGACAACGGGTGCAAGTGCCCTCTCAAAACTATCTTCCAATCGGTATGACCTTATTCTCTTGGATCTACGAATACCAAGTTTTGATACCGGCTCGATTAGTGCACAACGCAAAAATAATCCAACAAATTCTGATACGCCAATTATAGGCATCAGCGCTAGCCAACAAGAGGATTACCAAACAACCCTCCAGCGCTATGGATTAAGTGACTTCTTACCCAAACCCATTGAGCCGCATCTATTATTTGAGGCGATCAAAAAATGCCTTGCCTCTAAAACAGCAACAGTGGGTCCGATCAAAAATATACAGAATCTTGCGGTCTTTTCAGAGCAGGCCACTGGCCAGGCGGAAAAGCTAAAGCGGCTATTTCTAACTCAGGCTTTATCTCTTCGTCCTCAACTTGAACATGATTTTTTTTCTAATGAACGACAGAGGCTGATGGACTCGCTGCATTTACTGCAAGGCTCCTCGACGGTCATCGCCGAGCTTGGCCTTCAGCAGGCCGCTGTTGAATTTGAAAATTCAGTACGTACGCAGTCGAGTGATGTTGAGCAATTTCTAAAATTTATTCAAGTACTTGACCAGTCTATTGCTAGAACTCGTCAGCAGCTCAACCTGCCAAGCGATCTCGCAGCGTCAGAGCCGCCTTCACAGGCCTTCGAACACAGCAGCCAACCATCGCGTCATTTTAATATTTTGTTGGTGGACGACAACGAACTGGTATGCGAGGCGCTTGGAAATCAGATTTTGGAAAAAGCGCTAAGCGTAGATTTTGCTCACAATAGTGAAGAGGCGTTATTGAAATTAGACACCAACCGCTACGACGTGGTTTTATCCGATCTGGTTTTGCCAGATATAGATGGCCTCGCCTTATCAAAGATTATCACTTCTCAGGCCCGGTTCAAGGACCAAATCATCTTCGGCTTAAGCGCTCAGGTATCTGATGCGATTACTCAGGAGTGCCTGAATGCCGGAATGAAAAAACTGTATTCAAAACTTGTGGATCCGGGTGCGCTGTTGTTGGCGCTGGTCGACGCCGTAGAGGCGCTTAAGAAAGGCTCGTAATACCGCTTCAGTTGGTTAAGCCGCTTTTAATGGCATAGCTGACAAGCGCTGCAGTAGTGGGTAATTTCATTTTATCCAGGGTACGGGCACGGTACACGCTCACGGTCTTGGGCGATACTCGCATTTTTTCGGCGATTTCAGTGAGCGTCAACCCAGTTGCCGCCCACATCATGTACTGGTGCTCGCGGTCAGACAGGATTTCATGCCCTCCCCCTTGACGAAAGCTATCCAAATCATTGGCCATCACCGCTGCAACCGCAGGCGTGATGTACTTTTTACCTTGACTGACCTGTTCAATGGCCTCAGTGAGTGTTGAAATCGGACTCGATTTATTCAAGTAACCACTCGCACCGGCTTTGAGGGCGCGCAGTGCAAATTGCTCTTCTGGGTACATTGACAACACCAAGACCGGCAAGCCACTTTTCTTTAGCCGAATCGCCTTAATGAGCTCGATGCCGTCACGATCAGGCAGGGACAAATCCAGCAAAACACAGCTTAGTATTTCTTGGTCGATTATTTTCATTGCTTCAAAGGCAGAAGCGCAATGCGCCACAATCTTCACATTGCCCTTGGAGAGGAGCAGAGCAAGCGACTCACGCAAGATTGCATGATCTTCTATTAGTAGCAAACGAATCATTTTGACCTGCGTACGGGCAAACAAGGTTAAGCCTAGTTTATACCTAAATGCGCTAGTGATTGTAAGGATTGCGTAGCTCGGTCCAGGCTTTGCGACAACGTGTTGAAATTTTTGTTAATGCTTTCTTTTTCAATCGACAAATCAGCCTTCAGCGCTGAAACAGTGAGTCGCATCAAGAACAACTCTTGTCCCAGCTGATGGATCAGTGCATTCGAAGTGTTATCAGTCATGGTGTGCTCAATCGTGTCAAAAACAGATTGAAATCCAGCCGTACCACTTGGATAACGACATCTTGGGATAAAAACTTGATACCCATTTATGGCCTCCCCTCAGAATATTTC
This sequence comes from Bordetella parapertussis, assembly GCA_943331855.1. Classification (GTDB taxonomy): domain Bacteria; phylum Pseudomonadota; class Gammaproteobacteria; order Burkholderiales; family Burkholderiaceae_B; genus Zwartia; species Zwartia parapertussis_H. Next base: position 10,850 of record CALQNE010000035.1, on the reverse strand, counting down.
ATTGATTTTAGAAATTAATTAAATATTAATTATTTAAAAACAACAACTTGAGAATTTTAGTCAGTTTTTTTCTTACTTTTTATTTATCTAAATGATCTCATTTTAAATATCCTTACGACTATTTATCTTGTACCTGTACGCGCTCACAATTTGGGCTGTACGAAGTGAGTACAACTTTTATTATCGTGAGGCCTTTAATGAATCCAGTCGAGCAAACCCAAGATCCAGTCGTGACAGAAATTCGCGATGCCAATCTGAACTATTTGATGCTTGCCCAACAAATGATTCGGTCAGATAAAGCGTCTGCGATTTACCGTTTAGGGATCAGCCAAAGCATCGCAGACATTTTGGACTCACTCAGTAATGCTCAACTGATTAAATTAGCGAGCTCAAGCGTCATGTTAACGCGCTTTAGGTTTGATGACGCTCAGATTTTAGGGCTGCTGACTCAACACAACAAAGGCTACGCCCAATCACTTGTGCACAGTGCCATACTGATGGCCGGCAAACCCGTGCAAACGATTACCTAGTACGCATCCATCATTTCATCATCATAAGATCATACGGAAACTTCAAAGTGAAGACAAAGAGCGTTGTCACAGAGTCAGAAGAATTGCAGCTCGCAATTAGACTCATCAACTTAGGTGCGCGCTTGCAGCTGCTCGAGTCTCACACATCTCTTTCGCGAGAGCGTTTGATCAAACTATATAAAGAACTCAAGGGAAACTCGCCTCCGAAGGGGATGTTACCGTTTTCAACTGACTGGTTTTTAACCTGGTTACCAAATATACACTCATCCTTGTTTTTAAATATCTACAATTTTTTAAGAACAAATGCAGGTATCGATGGCATACATGCGCTTGCCACCGCCTATGAACTATATCTTGAGCAGGCGCGTGAACTCGAACATACAGAAGAGTTTCAAATGACTGACGAGCCGGTGCTGAGCCTGGTGCGTGCCTGGACACTCGTACGTTTTGTACAGAACAATCTACTCACAATGGAGCCCTGCAGTCGTTGCAGCGGGCTGTTCCTTGTCAATACTTATGATCTGAATCAGGATTATCTCTGCAATTTGTGCCATATCCCATCGCGCGCCGGCAAGTACCAACGATCGACTCGTAAGCAAAGCGAAGAAACCCACGCACCTACGCTATAAATTTAGTCGACTGGCCAAGATGCGATCGCCCGCGTTACGTGCGCTTGCGGTACAGGCTCTGGCCTTCTCTTGCGTGGCAACACTTGCGTTTATTAACCTCTACACCCTGGCACTTCCGATAGAGCTTCTTTGGCTTTGTCTTTTGCAGGCAGTGCTATCCACTCTGTTTTCTGTTGTCCTACAGCATGAAATCTGGTGGAGATGTATTCATTTCATTTTTCCAATTGCAGCGTATGCAACCCATCTCTTGGCGTTACCCAGCCTGGTTTATCTTGTAGGCTTTTTGCTTTTACTCAGCCTCTATCCCTCGTGCGTTAAAAATCGCGTCCCGTATTTTCCATCGAAGAAACCCGTCTGGGATCGTATCAACGATCTTTTAAAGTCGCGCAACACGACGAACTTGATCGACTTAGGAAGCGGCTTAGGAGGTCTTGTTTTAGATCTAAAACAAAAAAATCCTGCGCTGACCGTGATCGGTATCGAATCGGCCCCCCTTCCTTGGCTCATCAGCGTACTGAGAAAAATCTATACCAATTCAAAAGCAAGGTTTATTTTAGGCAATTATCAATCATTAAATTTTGGTCACTACGACGTGATTTTTACCTATTTATCGCCGGCGCCAATGGAAAATCTCTTTGCAAAGGCCGTCAGGGAAATGCGCCCAAACACATTATTCATATCGCATGAATTTCCTGTCCCAAACGTCAAGCCATGCTATCTACTAGACATACCCGCTGACGACCCAGCAACCTATGTCTATGTCATGTGACAATCTGTCGACTTCGTTTATTGGTTCAGAAAGCCGGACGCGCCGAGACAATGTCCACGACAAATGATCCTAGTTAGGCTAAATAAACAAGCGAAATCCGTCTTGTTCATCAAATTCAATTTGCACGACACGCTTTAGCATGACAAATTGGACGATTCTTCTATTTAAGGGCGCAACGTGTTCGTCATCATCGGTTATGTCATCGTGTGTGCCAGTGTTTTTGGTGGCTTTGCTATGGCAGGGGGTCATCTGGCCGCTCTGTTTCAACCGCTCGAACTGCTGATGATCGGCGGCGGCGCCTTGGGTGCTTTATTTGTTGGCAACGATCTAAAAACAATCAAGGCAACCGCTGCGGCCTTTCCCTCTCTGTTTCAAAGTTCAAAATACTCAAAAAATCTTTATTTGAATCTGTTGGGCATGATGTTCGAGATACTTGCAAAAATTCGCAAGGAAGGTTTGATCGCAATCGAAAAAGATATTGAGGACCCAGAAGCAAGTGCAATTTTTTCAAAATATCCGAACTTGCTCAAGGATCACCACTTGATGGACTTCATATCGGACTATCTAAGGCTCATGCTGTCTGGCAGTTTGAATGCCTATCAACTCGAAAATCTGATGGATATCGAAATTGAAACCCATCATACCGAAGGACATGCCCCGGTTCATTGTGTGGCCAAAGTTGGCGATGGTTTACCCGCATTCGGTATCGTCGCGGCCGTGATGGGCGTAGTGCATACGATGGAGTCGGTTGGTTTACCTCCCGCCGAGCTGGGCATCTTAATTGCCCATGCGTTAGTCGGAACCTTTTTAGGCATTTTGCTGGCCTATGGTTTTGTTGGTCCTTTGTCGGGGCTATTAGAACAAAAACTGAATGAATCCACCAAGTTTTATCAAACGGTGAAGGTCATCTTACTCGCGCACCTGCAAGGCTACGCGCCGGTCATTGCAATTGAATTCGGACGCAAAGTACTGAACTCCACCGAGCGCCCAGGATTTCTAGAGCTTGAAGAGCATATCAAACTGACCAAACAGAAATAGTGTTTTGCTCTAATCTCATGAACACTCGAGCTCAATATGGCTGAAGACATCCAGTCGCCCATTGTTGTCAAGAAAATAAAAAAGGTAGCCGGAGGCCATCATGGTGGCGCCTGGAAAATTGCCTACGCCGATTTCGTGACAGCGATGATGGCGTTTTTCTTATTAATGTGGCTGCTCGGCTCTCAATCTGCCGGCGATCTCTCGGGTATTGCTGAGTATTTCAAAACTCCTCTAAAAGTGGCGATGCAAGGCGGTAGCGGTGCTGGCGCGAGTAACAGTATTTTGGTTGGTGGCGGTCGCACACTCACCACTAAGGTGGGGCAGGACAGGGTCGTTGAAGACATACCCACTAAAAAAACGGTCAATCCAAGGGTCCCGAGAAAAAAGCCCGATGTGTCGGATTACGAGTTTCTGAAAAAAACCGAGATGGATCGTCTTAAAGGGCTTGAGCAACAACTCAAGCAAATGATTGAGTCGAACCCCAATCTGAGTCAATTCAAGAATCAAATCATGATCGATATTGATACGGATGGCCTGCGTATTCAGATTGTTGACGAAAAAAATCGAGCGATGTTTTCGGTAGCAAAAGCAGAACTAGAACCCTATGCCAAGGTCATTCTCAGAGCGATGGGCCCCATGATCAATAGCGTGCCAAATAAAATAAAGATTTCGGGTCATACCGATGCGCTGCCTTTTAACGCGGCGAATAAGGCCTATGGCAATTGGGAGCTGTCTGCTGAACGTGCGAACGCCGCAAGACGAGAGCTCATCAATGGCGATATGGATCCGGATAAAGTACTGCAGATTGATGGAATGGGATCGGCTGTGCCGGTTGACAAAGACAATCCGCTTAATCCAATCAATCGGCGTATTGCCATTATCGTCATGAACATGAAAGCTGAAGCCCGGGTCAGAGGCGATCAAAAGATGCTATCAATCATCGAGGCAACCGAAGCTGAAACGCTTTTGCAAAGTCTTGAAGATCAACAGAACGCAGAGGACGAGGCGTCCCAAGCTAGGAGCCCGGCTACCCCAGTCGGGGCCGAGCCGCTGCCGACTTCTCAGCGGGAAGACGCTAAAACACAGGCTCCAAATTCCACATCAACACTAGGGGACAACCCTACGCCAGCCAGCCCGATCTTAGCCCCTGCGATTGCCCCCATCAGATAACCCGCTGACGCACGACGTTCTCGCGGAATAATCAAAAAGAATTGAAGTAATTATCCATTCTATTCTTAGGATTGAATCCATCGAACAACCTGTACTCTCAACAGGGCTTTGGCGTCGATCCTTCGTGGTGCCAAATTGCCGACCATACCGAAGCGAATTCATGTCACTAGATTTCACACCCACTCACGCATATTTTATAGAAGAGTCTCTCGAAAGCCTTGCCGAGACTCAACGCTCGTTACAGCTTTTCAATGCGGCCACTCCAGATTTCAATCTAATCTCTCAAGTATTTAGAGTCATTCATTCGATTAAAGGGACTTCTTCGACACTCGGGATCACAGACATCACTGCGCTCACGCACCATTTCGAAAATAGCCTGGATTACATCCGAACCATGACGGCGTCTCCCCATGTGCTCAAAAGCTTACATGTCACAGCGCTCGGGCAATCGCTCAACGAAATTAGCAACCACCTTGACATCTACCGTCTAGGAGAAATGCCGAGCCCAGAGCAATACAACCAAGTAATACGTAAATTAGATATTCTGTTTGACGCGCTAAAAGAAGGCACCGATACGCAAAACAAATTGCCCTCTGCCGCTGCACTTGCGCCTACGATGCAGACGCCTGAGCACAGATACCAGATTGAGCTCTTTAATGCGACGCAAAAAGATATTGAACGGGTCACTGAGAGCCTCATCGTTCTAGGCGCCTTAAAAAATACCACCAGCCAACGAGCGGCGGTCGGTTGCTTTGAACTTCTGACCACAGAGACCTATAACACGATTGAGCTAATCTGTGGCTTTTACCTGTCAAGCAAAGATATCGCGATCACCTTGCTCAGCGAGACAATGGCTGAACACACGTCATCAGATTCCGAGCCGATTCCAAATCAAGCAGCATCAGTCGAAATAAACACCCCGCTCAAACAGTCGGTTCGCGTCTCTGTCGGACAATTGATTGAGCTGACAAATTTAGTTGATCATCTGTCTAATATCAAAAATAAAATTGCTAAAGATGGAAACCCCTTATCGCACGCAGATAACCTGAAGTCTCTTGACTTTTTTGTTGGACAACTGCGTCAGCTATCGACTCAGATGAGTCATTTGTCCTTAGATTATCTGTTTTCAAAGATCCCCTCATTAGCGAAAAGTTTAGCAACCCGTCTTGAAAAACAAGTTGAAGTGCACATTAGGGGCGGATCACTTTTCGCTGATAAATTCACCATCGAGCAATTAAACGTTCCGCTTATCCAGCTGATTAGAAATTGCATAGATCACGGCATTGAGCCGCCTGACGTACGTCGTCACTTAAATAAGTCTGTATATGGCAACATCAGCTTGTGTGCGAGGCTCGAGCGGGATCGGCTGATTGTTGAAGTGTCAGATGATGGTGCGGGGCTTGATCGACAAAAAGTCCTACAAGCCGCCAAAGATAAAAAAATACCTCTTCCGACAGTGGATGCAGATCACGCGATCTGGAACTTGATCTTTGCCCCAGGCTTAACAACCGCTGAGTCTGTCACCGATATTTCAGGCCGTGGAGTCGGTTTGGATATTGTCAAACAGAGAATCGAGAGCCTCAAAGGTCAGATACAAATCGAGTCAGTGCTTGGCCAGGGAACAAAGTTCATTATCACCATTCCAACCAAATCTTTGAATGACAGATGTCAAACAGAGGGCGCTCAGGAGATTCAGTCTTGAACAGATCAAGTCCAGCGCACGTCGACCCATCGACATCGAGCCCAGTATCACAGTCCATAGAACTTTTAACTTTTTTGTTTAATGAAGTTATTTTTGGACTAGATATATTAAAAGTTGAGGAAATTCACGGCTACGAGAATATTTACCCGCTCGTAGGCGTCAACAAATCGATTAATCAAGTCGTTACCGTACGTGGAAATAAAATCCAAATGATTGATCTTGCCATCAAATTTGGTCTTATTAAGAATGACGATCATTGTCCAAAAAATATCATTATTTTAAATGCTCATGAAAGACAATTCGGGATTGCGATCGATGGTGTCACTGAAGTCATTACGACAGATAAGTCGATGATTAACATGCCCATTCAACGCGAAAGTGCAATGAGCTGCCTGCACTACTCCTCTGGATTGATCAAGGTGGACGAGAATCTTTTGGTAGTGTTGGATTTAGAAAAATTAATCACGCACGATGATTTAGCTAGCGTCGATGGCTTGCGCGATGAATAAGCTCAATCGCTGTGCTGCACGGGTCGAATAAAATCATGAATGCCCTGACGATTGCTACGCGCTTAAGATTATTGATTGCGGTCTCGCTCATTGCGCTGACTCTTGTGACTGGGATAAGTTTTATCTCTCTTTACGTTGCGAATCGAGTCATCAAAAGCAATTACGATACGACACCCTATTCACCTCAAGTCTTAACGAATATTGTTGCCTTGCTGTCGCAAAGTCTCTATTCCTTCGAAAATCTGGCTTCGACAGATCAAATCATTCAACAGGAAGCAAGCCCGAAAACACAACAATTATCCACCGCACTGCTTAATAGCTTTTCGATACAAATTGAAAAGAAATTTCAAAGCATCAATAGCTTATTGGCTGTGTTACCTAAAACGTTACAGACGGCCGAAGAAAAGTCGCTGTCCGACTCGATCACTCGAACCTATCAAGAGGTCTTCAGGCCTCAGCTACAAATACCAAACAACCCGGCACCCTTACTCACAACGGATGATCTCGCCCGTCGTTTTTCAAGAGCTAGCTTAGGATTAGAAACGATCCTTAAAGACATCGATAGTCTAACTAATCGACAAATTGCTAAAACAAAAATAAGCCAGACGCAATATCAAAGCAGCGTCGAGAATTATGAAAATATGCTGTGGGGAACGCTTGCCTCGCTCTTGATTGTGATGGTCTTGTTGATTTGGATGGGCATTGAAATCAACTTTGCACTGAATAAGATTCTCGGTGCACCTCCTGAAGAGATTGGCGTGCTGGTCGATCAGCTTTTCAAGTCGCGCCTAGGTAGTGAGATCCTTTCGAAGCAATCAATGCTGGCAAACGCTAAAGCAGCACTGACGGTGTTTCCTGAAACTCTGATTCGCTTATTTATAGACGTCAGACGCGTCCACGAACGCATTTTGGCCGACGACCTTCAAGCGCGCGTCAGTCTTCAAGCCCACCATGCGGAAAGTCGTGAGACGCTTGGACTGATCAACGACATGCTCGATCACGTCGTTTTGCGGCATGTAGAAGCCAAGGTGGCGGCACTCAATTCAAAGGCGATGGCTCAGATACAGCAACCAAGTGCGCCGGCCCTTGTGGCAAAAAGTACGCCTCAAGAAACTACAGATGAAGCTACTGATATCGCCGCAAGGTTTGCAGAAACAGTAGCGCGCGCGCTATCACTCAGCGAAGATGTTTCAAAGACCGTTCAGGCGCTCATGAGGGATTACGAGCTGCACCTGAAACTGAACAGAGCCCGACAGTCAGAGCTGCAATATGCCAGCGTACAAACTTTCGCTTTATTGCAAAACATGCAGCGGCTTCCAGATCGCCTGCGGGATGGTGAAACGGTGTGTACTGCCCTGATCTCAACGACACACGATGATCAAAAACAGCTAGAGGCGATTGCCAACGCCATCGATTTTATTCAAAAAAATACTCAACAGGTCAATGCACAATTGGCTATCATTGAAAACCTTGCCTTACAAGGCGATATGCTTGCATTTAATATCGCAATCGAAGCCGCAAGAATAGGTGATGAAGGCAGGGGCATTTCAGCCATTGGTAGCGAAGTTCGACATTTGGCAGAGCGGGCCATGGCGCAAACGCATTCTATTCGCGCACTCATTCTCGACACCGACACGAATGTGGTCACCGCGAATGAAAACCTGTCTCAAGCAGCCAAGACAAGAAAAGATTTGCTTAGTCATGCCGGTCAAATCAAAACCTTCACGCAATCAAGCGCCGAAGTCGCACTTGCTTCTGTTCAAGGCCTGTCTGAACTTGCATTGGCGCGCGGGCAGATGGAAGGCCATAGCCATCAACAAACCTTGCTGCTTAACCATCAAGCTGATGTATCAAACAACCTAGTTCAACAAGCACAAGCGTTAGAACGTTCGTTGGGCGGCTCTCCAAAGAACCAATCGCCCTCCGAGAAAAGTTTGCCGCAACTGGTCGCAAATGATGATGTCCTTGAGCGAATCCCATTAGTTGCCGCGGTCAACGCATCTTCGTTATACTCAAGTCAAGCTACCATAAAAAATAATTCTGCCTCTGGCAGTAAACCAATAGCTGAAAATGACTGGTCTCTGTTTTAACTCTTTAAACCCCCTGCCCTGTTTGAATTCTTTAAGCCCCCCGAATGACTCCACCAACTGTCCTATTTCCAGACGCTAAGTTCTTAATCGTTGACGACTTTACCTCGATGCGAAGAATCATACGTAACATCCTTAAACAGATTGGCTATATCTATGTAGAAGAGGCTGAAAACGGCTTAGTCGCACAAAATAAACTTACCGTAACTGATTTCGATTTTATTATCTGTGATTGGAATATGCCCGTGATGGATGGACTTTCATTACTGACGGCGGTTCGGGCCAAAACCGAAACCAAACACATTCCAGTTCTCATGGTGACGGCCGAGGCAAAAAAAGAGAATATTGTGGCGGCGGCGCAAGCCGGAGCAAATGGTTATGTTGTGAAACCTTTTACCTCACTGACGCTATCGGAAAAAGTTACGACAATATTTGAACAAAAGTCGCGAGGAGATCAATAATGTCAGTGCCTACACACAACGCGCAAAACGAATTTGATATCTTGAAGTCAAGTGAACACTCTGATCAATCAAACAAAAACGAGCAACAGTCCGAGATTTTAGATCGAGTCGGACAAATCACGCGCGTCCTGCACGACAGCCTACGCGAGCTTGGCTTCGATCGAGCACTCGAAGCTTTTTGCAACGAGATACCTGAGACGCAAGATCGCCTGTCATACGTGTCAAAGTTAACCGACGAATCAGCCGACATTGTGCTCACTGCAATTGAACGCGGGATCCCGCTGCAAGATACCCTGCTACTACAAGCGCAGCAGGCAGAGCAAGGGACGCATTTTTTTCTGACAAAGAAAAATTTAGACCCTGAGGTCACGCGTTTTGCTGAAGACACCTTAACCCTCAGTCGCGCCACCCAGGCCACGAGCTTAGAGACGAAGGCCCTTTTGCTGCGCATTATGATGGCTCAGGATTTTCAAGACCTAACGGGACAAATGGTTCAGAAAATGATGCTGTTAATTGAACAGCTCGAGCGGCAACTCACGCAAGTGTTAATCGAGTTTTCGGCTGCAAATACAGAGCTAGGAATCAGCGGTCAAGCTCAGATGCTTAAAAATCTTAGGAAGAATAAAAAAGCGAAGAGCGAAAGCGAGGTCGTTCGCACTCAAAGTGAAGTTGACGCATTACTCGCCAGCTTGGGATATTAAGCACGTTTTGACCTGATTGCGATCCTCTTCGGCTTTTTTTTCAAAAACTTTAATAAAAAAGGGGTCTTAATACTCCTATTCTCTAGATGCTGTTTTGCTTTAAACGTGCACACTAGATGTTGTGTTCGTTAAACAGCTACATCCTTGGAGACTAGGGTGGCCGAAGAAAGTGATTTAGAGAAAACCGAAGACCCTTCCGAATCGCGACTTGAAAAAGCACGCGAGGAAGGTGACGTACCACGATCAAGAGAATTAGCGACCTGCGCCGTACTTCTTGCTGCGGCCGCTGGCTTTACTGCGTTTGGTGACTTGCTAGGCAAAAGTCTGATGCGCATGCTTTCAGATAGCTTGAGCTTTACTCGAGAAATGGCCTTTGTCGACACACTGCCGCTAGAAAGCATGCAGTCGGATATCGCTGATTTGTTATTAAGTTTTCTGCCATTCATGGCACTTCTAATTGCCATTGCACTTGCAAGCCCCATCTTGATTGGTGGCTGGAGCCTGACGTTAAAGTCGATCGTTCCGAACGTGAATCGCTTCAATCCACTGACTGGCTTAGCCAATATGTTCTCAGTCAACGCCCTGGTAGAGCTTTTGAAAGCCGTGGGTAAGACCCTGCTCGTTGGAACAGTCAGCTTTTTGGTCATTTGGAATATATTTCCGACGCTACTGACACTCTCATCGCTCACGGTAGAACGCGGCATCACCAGTACCCATCACTATTTATTGATGGCTTTTATTTGGGCCGTCAGCTCACTCGGACTCATTGCTTTGATTGACGCACCGTATCAATTGTTTAGCTATAAAAAGAAATTACGGATGACAAAAGAGGAAGTTAAACAAGAGTCGAAAGAGTCCAACGGGAACCCGGAGATCAAAGCGCGCCTGAGGCAACAGCAGCGAGAAATGGCAAGGCGCCGCATGATGACGGCGATTCCAACCGCCGACGTCATCATCACGAATCCGTCACATTACTCAGTGGCGATCCGATACATGGAAGGCGATATGCGCGCGCCGACGGTCGTTGCCAAGGGCTTGGATGAAGTCGCGTTCAAAATCCGAGAGATTGCTAAGAAACACAAGGTGCTCGTCATCGAGTCGCCCAAACTCGCGCGTGCGTTGTACGCAAACACAGAGGTCAGTGACGAAATCCCTCACCAACTGTACGCAGCAGTGGCAGAGGTGCTGGCCTACGTCTTTCAGGTTCGCAATTTTACGGCGGCCAGCGGGCCTTATCCCAAAGAGCCTACTGAT
>CALQNE010000034.1 GCA_943331855.1 Bordetella parapertussis | reverse complement strand
CGCGCGAATGTTCCGGCAGTGAAGGCCGAAAAGGGTTGCATCGAATACGGTGCGGCGATTGATGCCGAAAATGCACCTGCGATCCAAACTCCTTGGGGCCCGGATACTTTTGTTGTGATTGAGAAATGGGAAAGCATGGACGCACTGAAGGCTCACTCAGTTGCTCCGCACATGGCAGCGTATGGTGCTAAGACTAAAGAGTTTATTGCGAGTCGCGTGATTCATCTGTTGTCACCGACTTAAGTTGACCCATCAAAAAAAAGCCAAGATTCTATAAAACGAATCTTGGCTTTTTTAATGCGTAGACGCGAGTGCTTCCGCTTTTAAATCGTTGCTTTTTTGGTGCGTGTGAGCCAGGCCAGAGCGGCGCCGGTGACCAACACAGGGATTAACGACCCCGCATTCAAGAAGTACCAGCCATTGCTGGTTACTAAGGCACCCGAGCTAAATGAAGTGATCATCATGGTGACGAATACAAAAAAGTTGATGGCCCCTTGCGCTTTGTCTTTTTCTTCTGGTCGGTAGGCCGTCAATGCAAGGTTGGTTGCTGCAGTAAACAGAAAGTTCCAGCCAACGCCCAGAACGAAAGACGCTATCAAGAAGTGATACACATCAATTCCCATCAGCGCGATCAAAATACACCCGATGTTAAGAATGACGCCTAAACCCATGATCTTGGTTGTACCAAAGCGTTTGATCAGTGATCCCGTAAAAAATCCGGGCGCAAACATGCCAATCACATGCCATTCAAGCACGAGGGCTGTATCTGAAAAAGGCATGCCGCACATTTGCATGGCCAGTGGTGTGGCCGCCATTAAAAGGTTCATCACGCCGTAACCCAGTGCTGAACCAATGACGGCAACAACAAAAACAGGTTGACGCAAAATTTCAGACAAAGGGCGACCGGGTGGCAATTCTTTTTTAACCTCAACTTCATCCGGGAATTGGATGAAGTTCATCACGGCCAATCCTAAGAAGCCTGCAACGGTCAGGGTCAGGTATGCACCTAAAAACGGTGTGTCAAAACTGTTGCGCGTCCAGTTTGCAAGATTAGGGCCGATGACGGCCCCGATGATGCCACCGGCCAGCACCCAGGACACTGCTTTTTCGCGCAGACTAATGTGTGTGAGTTCGGCCGCGGCAAAACGATACAGCTGCCCATTTGCGCTGTAGTAACCCGCGAAGACAGTGCCCGCCACCAGTATCCAGAAGTTTTTAGAGTAAGCCGCATAGGCGCAGACCAGGGACGAGAGAATTGCGACGATCAAGCCCGTTTGAAATGATTTTTTGCGACCCAGCTTCTTTTGATATTTTGCAACAATCGAAGTTGAGAGTGCGCCGCCAACGACATAACCCATGATGGGTAGGGTTGCGATCCAGGCGACGCTAGTAAGGCTCAAGCCCACTAGGCCATTGATCGCAATGAATGTGACGTTATTCGTGAGAAAGATGCCTTGGCAAACGATCAGAAGAACGAGATTTTTATTGAAAAGCTTATGTTGATTTTGCATCAGATAATTAAAGCATATGCTTAGACTGCTTTTGCTTGAATTGGTATGTTTGAAATAAATTATTAATGCTGCGATGCGTCATAGGAAGTTGGTCTGCTGAGCAAAATACTCGGGTCATTTGCGCTCGGCAAACTCAAAGATTGTCATGCCAAACACCATTGCAGCTACAAAGATCAGTGCTTTTTCTTGACCGGCGGCCATCGAAACTAATGCAGGGCCTGGGCAAAATCCTGCTAAACCCCAGCCTGCACCGAAAAGTAGACTGCCAATCACCAAACGTTTGTCGATAATATTTGATGTGGGCAAGGTGAGTGCGCCACCTAAAAAACTACGGGTACGTTTTTTTGCGAAGGCAAAGGCAAAAAAGCCAACAAGGATTGCACCACCCATCACAAAGCCCAGAGAAGGATCCCATTGACCGAAGAGATCCAAAAAGCCGATCACTTTGCCGGGATCGGTCATGCCTGACAGTAAAAGACCAAGGCCAAAAAGCAACCCGACGAGGAATTCGCTTAAACGATGCATGAGGTGACTCTTATAAAAGGTGACGGGCAACAAAGACGATCGCAAAACCTGCTGCCATAAAGGCGAGCGTTGCAACGAATGAGCGAGGCGAGAGGCGGGCCAAACCACACACCCCATGTCCGCTGGTACAGCCCGATCCATAACGCGTGCCAAGGCCAACCAGTAAACCTGCGATGATGAGCAAAATGACGTTGGCATCGATACGGGGAGCGCTCAGGAAACTTGTGGGCGCAAGTGCCTTGAAAACCCAAGGTGAAGCGAATAGCCCGGCAAGAAAGGCAAGTCGCCAAAGTGCGTCGACACGCTTTGGCGGGATGAGTCCGCCGAGGATGCCGCTGATGCCTAATATGCGGCCGTTTAGCAAAATAAATAAGGCTGAAGCCAGTCCGAGCAAGACACCACCCGAAAGCGAGGCCCATGGGGTGAAGTGTGACCAGTCGATATTCATTGCTTATCCTCTAGGTGAGTGCAGAATTCTGCGTAGAGCACTTTCATGACGGCCAAGGCTGGTGGGCTAGAAAATTGGTAAAAAATATTTTTGCCCTCACGACGGGTGCTGACGAGTTGCTCTTCACGCAACACCGTTAACTGCTGTGAAAGGGTTGGCTGGGTGATGCCTAACAGGGCTTCAAGCTCACCGACACGCCGTTCGCCCTGAGTGAGTTGGCACAGAATCAACAGGCGATCAGGGTTGGCCAACACTTTTAAAAACCGGCACGCTTGCGCAGCGGAGGCCTGCATCGTCTGCAGTTCTATAGCTTCGGTCCGTTGAGCTAGATCAAGCATTGTCATAATAAAATATCTTTATATAGTTTATTAAATGATATATTATCATATCTGAAGTTAATTTTGCAACGACAGAAATTTTTTTGAGGAAATCTCATGCTGCAGCACGCCTTAACGTCGGTTAAACCACTGGTACACGGTATTTTTGACGCGAATACTTGGACAGTGACGTACGTGGTGTACGAAAAGCCGGGCTCTGCCTGCGTCGTGATTGACTCAGTGCTTGATTACGATCCGAAATCCGGTCGCACCAGTCACGGCAGTGCGGATCAGGTGATCGCGTTTGTTCAAGCCCAGCAACTCAAGGTTGAATGGATTTTAGAAACGCATGCTCACGCAGATCATGTTTCTGGGGCGTCCTATTTAAAAAAGAAGTTAGGCGGCAAGACTGCGATTGGTGAGCACATCACGGGCGTGCAAAAAGTGTTTGCTGGTATTTTTAATCTTGAGGCGTCATTCAAACAAGATGGTTCACAGTTTGATGCGCTCTTGGCCGATGAGGCAGAAATTAAAGTGGGCCAACTCGCGGGTCGTGCGCTTTTTGTGCCGGGCCATACGCCTGCCTGTATTGCCTATCAATTTGGCGATGCAGTGTTTGTGGGTGACACGATGTTTATGCCGGATGTGGGTACGGCGCGGTGTGATTTTCCAGGTGGTGATGCAGCTGCCTTGTTTCGGTCAGTCAAAAAATTATTAAGCCTGCCTGCGCAGACCCGACTGTTTATGTGCCACGACTATCCGCCGGGCGCACGCGCCGTCGAGTTCGAAACAACGGTTGCAGAACAGCGTGCGCACAACATTCATGTGCACGATGGCATCACAGAGGCTCAGTTCATCGAAATGCGTACGCGTCGAGATGCCACCCTTGAAATGCCGGTTCTAATTTTGCCAGCCGTACAAATCAATATTCGCGCAGGTGAGTTGCCACCCAAAGAGTCTAATGGCGTGGCTTACGTCAAAATTCCGCTAGATGCGCTATGACCTGTCGACCTTGAGATGGCGCTGAAAGGCAGGGCTCGTTGCACGAACCCTTGCCTTTGTTATTTCAAATTAACGCAATGAAGCATTTAATTTTTTCAGCGCCTCCGCACCGGGGCATAACTGCTTAGAGTCAAACGCGGCTAAAGGCGTGTCGCTTGTGTTCAGCGCTGCATGCAGGTCAGTTGCATCGGGATCTAAATATAACAATCCCGTCACCACTTCCCCTCGAGCCTGATGCTCGTTGATGTAGCTCAACGCGCCATAACGATCAGAGGGATCATAGTCATTATGAAGCTTTCGCAAACGCAGCGTCATGCCGTCATGTTGTTCGACTTCAACGACTTCGCCGGGCGCATACTGTGTGGTGATTTCGTCGCGTGAGGTAAAAAAGTCGATGCGGCTCACGGCTTCATTATGTTCGCGTACATAGTCATAGCTCTTGGTGCTGCCACTATGATTATTAAATGCGATACAAGGGCTGATCACATCGATAAACGCGGCGCCACCATGACCAATCGCGCCCTTGATCAGCGGTACGAGTTGATCTTTATCGCCTGAGAAGCTGCGGCCCACGTAGGTTGCGCCTAGTTGCAAGGCCAGGCCAACCAGATCAATGGGGCTATCGTTATTCACGACACCTTTTTTACTTTTTGAACCGCGATCTGCGGTTGCGGAAAACTGGCCTTTGGTTAAGCCATACACGCCATTATTTTCGACAATGTAGGCCATACTCACACCGCGACGCATGGCGTTGGCAAACTGACCCAAACCGATAGAGGCTGAGTCCCCATCACCTGAAACGCCCAGATAAATGAGTTCGCGATTAGCCAGATTTGCACCAGTTAATACAGAAGGCATGCGACCGTGCACAGTATTAAAACCGTGCGAGGCGCCTAAAAAGTAATCTGGGGTCTTTGAGCTGCAACCAATTCCTGAAAGCTTCGCGACGCGATGAGGCTCAATGTCTAGTTCCCAGCAGGCTTGCACAATTGCAGCTGAAATTGAATCATGTCCGCAACCCGCACAGAGTGTTGAAACACGGCCCTCGTAGTCGCGACGCGTATAGCCAACTTTATTTTTTACAAGGCTGGGGTGGTGCAGGGCGGGCTTAGTAATGTAAGTCATGCCACTTCCTTTTGCTTGTTGGCTTTCGACGTCGTCGAGGTGCCAGGCTTGAGATGCTTGCGAATAAAATCTGTGATGAAGCGTGCAGTGATGGGCGTACCGTCATAGTGCAGTACTTTGACCATCTTGGCAGGATCAATCGAAAGCTCATTGACTAATAACGAATGCATTTGAGCATCGCGATTTTGTTCAACGACGTACACCTGTGTGTGCTCAGCGATGAAGGCCGCGACCGACGCCGGAAATGGAAACGCCCGTAAGCGCATCGCATCAAGATGCAGACCTTCGGCGTTCAAGATATCAAGCCCCTCTTGCATGGCAGGGCTTGTTGAGCCAAAGTAAATGACACCTAACTGAGTCGCTTTGGCTGCTTTGGTAAACATTGGCTGAGGCACCATGTCGGCGGCCGTTTCAAATTTGCGCAGCAACCTTTCCATGTTGTAGATGTAGTCTGGGCCGCGCTCTGAGTAGCGTGCATAGGGATCGCGTGTGGTGCCCCGAGTAAAATAAGCACCTTTGGTTGGGTGTGTGCCGGGCAGCGTGCGCCAAGCGATACCGTCACCGTCTACGTCTTTATAGCGACCAAAATCCTTGCCGGCTTCCAGCTCTTCAGCAGTCATAACCTTGCCGCGATCATACGTTCGAGCATCGTCCCAGACAAAAGGCTTTGATAGGCGCTGATTCATCCCGATATCAAGGTCAGTCATGAAGAAGATCGGTGTTTGAAGCCGATCCGCCAGATCAAGCGAGGCGGCTGCAAACTCAAAGCACTCATATGGATCTTCGGGTAGCAGCATGACATGCTTGGTATCGCCATGAGAAGCGTAGGCGCAAGCAAGTAAGTCGGATTGTTGGGTACGCGTAGGCATGCCGGTTGAGGGGCCTCCGCGTTGCACGTCAATGATCGTCACGGGGATCTCGGCAAAGTATGCGAGTCCAATAAACTCAGCCATGAGCGAGATGCCAGGACCCGACGTTGCCGTGAAGGCGCGCGCGCCGTTCCAGCCCGCACCCACGACCATACCGATCGAGGCTAGTTCATCTTCGGCTTGCACAATGGCAAAACGATTGAGCCCCGTGTTGGCGTCGGTCCGATACTTGTCACAATATTTTTGAAAGGCCTCTGGCACTGAAGACGATGGCGTGATCGGATACCAGGCAGCAACTGTTGCGCCACCATAGACGCAGCCAAGCGCTGCGGCGCTGTTGCCATCCGTAAAAATCTGATCACCGATCTTGTCTGATTTGCGTACGCGGATACCAAGCGGCGCCTTCAGATTGTTTTTTACATAATCACGCCCAAGATGCAGTGCGCGGATGTTTGAATCGAGGAGGGCTTCTTTACCTTTGTACTGCTCGGCAAACAGTTTTTCAAATACTTCGGCATCTACAGCCAGCAACATGGATAACGCGCCGACGTAGATGATGTTCTTGAATAACTGACGCTGTCGTGGGTCGGTGTAGGTAGCGTTACTAATCTCGGTCAGTGGGATCCCAATAACATTAATATCGGGGCGAAACTTGGATTCGGGTATCGGGCGCGTTGAGTCGTAAAACAAGTAGCCACCAGGTTCGATTTCAGCGATGTCGGCATCCCAGGTTTGCGGATTCATGGCAACCATCATGTCCACGCCACCGCGACGGCCTAAATAACCTTGTTCGCAGACTCGCGCTTCGTACCAGGTTGGTAGGCCTTGAATATTGCTCGGAAAAATATTGCGTGGGCTGACCGGAACCCCCATGCGCAAGATCGCTTTTGCAAACAGTTCGTTGGCTGAGGCTGAGCCCGAGCCATTGACGTTAGCAAATTTAATAACGAAATCGTTAATGGCTTCGATGGGCTTCATACAGACTCCAAGACTGAACCGGTTGCTTTTTGATCGCGAGAAAGCGGTCCAGCATTAGTCGTCGTTAACAGAAACTTTTGCATATCCCAAGCGCCAGTCGGGCATCGTTCGGCACACAAGCCGCAATGAAGACAGACATCTTCGTCTTTCACCATGACACGTCCAGATTTCAAATCGGTTGAGACGTACAGGTCTTGCGTGAGTTCGAGTGCAGGGGCTCGCAGACGGGTTCTGAGTTCTTGCTCTTCACCGTTTTGCGTAAACGTGATGCAGTCTGTCGGGCAGATGTCGGTGCAGGCATCGCATTCAATACAGGTCTTGGCATTGAAAACAGTTTGTACATCACAGTTCAGGCAGCGACTGGCTTCTTTAAACGCTGTTGCCGCATCAAAGCCTAATTCGACTTCAACCCGGATATTGGCTAAGGCCGTTTCGGATTCAGCCCATGGCACTTTGAAGCGAGCATCATTCGATACATCATTTTGATAGCTCCACTCATGAATGCCCATTTTTTGAGACATTAAATTAGTCGTCGGGCCGGGGCGCTTCTCGGTATCTTCTTTGTGAAGAAAACGATCGATCGAAACGGCAGCCTCGTGGCCATGCGCAACCGCGGTAATAATGTTTTTAGGACCAAAGGCGGCATCGCCGCCAAAGAACACGGTCGGTTGCGAGGTCGATTGAAACGACTCATTACCCAAGACCGGTTGACCCCATTTATTAAAATCAACGCCACTTGCTTCGTCAATCCAAGGGAAGGCATTTTCTTGACCCACCGCTAATAAGACGGTGTCGCATTCAAAAAATACATCGGGCTGCCCAGTCGGGACGAGATTACGACGACCTTTGTCGTCATACTTAGCCTCAACAACTTCAAAGGTCATGCCGATGAGTTTGCCATTTTTATGTTCAAAGCTTTTTGGCACATGAAAATTGATAATCGGTATGCCTTCGTGAATGGCATCTTCTTTTTCCCAGGGCGAAGCTTTCATTTCATCGAAACCGCTACGCACGATGACTTTGACATCGGTGCCGCCCAAGCGACGCGATGAGCGACAGCAATCCATGGCAGTGTTGCCGCCACCCAGGACGATGACGCGTTTGCCGACGCTTGTGACGTGACCAAAGGATACTGAGGCGAGCCAGTCAATACCGATATGAATATTAGCAGCGGCTTCTTTGCGGCCAGGTACCTCAAGGTCGCGGCCACGCGGCGCACCGCAACCCACGAAGATGGCGTCGTAACCTTCGGCCATCAAACCGCTCAGAGACTCAACGCGCTGCCCGGCTTTGAACTCTACGCCCAGATCGAGGATGTAGTCGGTTTCTTCGTCAATGACGGATTCAGGTAAGCGAAAGCGTGGAATTTGTGAACGAATAAAACCGCCTGCTTTGGTTTCGCCGTCGAATACCGTGACGTGATATCCCAAAGGCACGAGGTCTCGCGCAACTGTTAGCGAAGCAGGGCCTGCACCGACGCAGGCAATGCGCTTTCCATTCGATGGCGCAATCTTTGGCATGCGATTTTTGATGTCGCTTTTGTTATCAGCCGCAACGCGCTTGAGGCGGCAGATTGCAACGGGTTCAGGTTTGTCACCGTTGTTTTCTTCAACACGGCCGCGCCGACAGGCGGGTTCGCAAGGGCGATCACAGGTGCGACCCAACACGCCCGGAAACACGTTGGATACCCAGTTAATCATATAGGCGTCTGTGTAGCGACCCTGGCCGATCAGGCGAATGTATTCCGGCACGGGTGTATGGGCGGGGCATGCATACTGGCAGTCAACAACCTTGTGAAAATAGGTTGGGTCTGTCAAATTGGTCGGTTGCAAGTCGTGTCTCCTGTCTGCGCGAGCGCAGTATTTTTTATAGGATTGTGCTCAGGTTGCTTTTGACGAGTCTCTTCTAGTAGCCATAGTCTAATGTGGCGCGGCATTTCTTGCACGCTGAACTTGAGGGCTGCAAAATAATGGTGCGATGGGGTGAATGGCTTGGTCGAGTTGAATCAAAATTGGTGCAACGCATCAAATCAGCGTGAAGGTAAGCGAGGTCTCTTTGTGCCTCTGTTAATCTTATTCAAAGAATCGTTTGATTAATTGCTTAGAGACTTGCCATCATGAAAAAAAATCACGCCTTCACGCGTTACGCGCAAACGAAAATCGCGCTTCTTGGTTTCTGTGCCATGGTGTCTGTTGCATTTGGTGATGCGGTTCAAGCGCAAGTGCCAAACAAGCCCATTACCTTGATTGTTCCGTTTGCAGCCGGTGGAAATCTTGACATTGTCGGTCGCTTAATTGCACCTGGGTTGGCCAAGTACCTGGGCCAGTCTGTTGTGGTGCAAAATAAACCCGGTGCGGGGGGTGTTCTGGGGGCCACAGAGCTCTCGAGAGCTGAGCCCGACGGGTCTGTTTTGCTGGTGAGTACGCCCAATGCGATTACCGTTGCGCCTAAGATGGTGCAGACGCAATACACCTTAGAGAGTTTTGCCGCCGTTGGCTTGATCTCTTCGACCTCTTTGTTGTTGGTGACCCGTACCGAGCAATCAAAATTTAAGGACTTTGCGAGCTTTGTGGCGTATGCCAAGGCAAATCCCGGTAAAGTCAGTATTGCCAACGCGGGTATTGGCACTTCGAATCACATCGCGATTACGCAATTGCAAATCATGGCGGGCATCGACCTGAATGTGATCACCTATAAAGGTTCTGGGCCGGCCAATATCGATTTGCTAGGTGGGCAAGTCGATGTAAGCATTGATCAATTATCAAGCGCGATTACCCATCTCAATTCTGGGCGTGCTCGCGCCATGATGGTGGTCTCTGCAGAGCGTGACCCGCTGGTACCCGAAGTGCCGAGTGCGAAAGAATTAGGGTTGCCACAGCTCGAGGTCAACACCACTGCGGGCTTGTTAGCACCCGGTAAGACTCCCCCCGCAACGCTTACGATTCTGAATCAGGCATTGAATCAAACGCTTGCTGATCCTCAAATTCAAGCACAGCTTTCCCGTGCTGCGAGTCAGGCTCGCCCTGGCCCAGCCTCTGTCTTTACAGCAATGATGCAAAAAGAAGATAAACAAGCCGCCGAACTTGCGGCAGCCGGGAAGCTTAAACCCGAGTAAGCAAATAGGACTGAGGTGCATGAACACAGTCTTTTGGTTCATGCACGACGAGGGTATTTTAGTAACCGAGTTGACGATTCACTTTGTTGTCGAGTTGCCCAGTTGTGGTGAGTTTTGCAAAGTTGGCAAACCAACAATCCAAGACGCGCTGCACATAGTCGGGGGCGTCACAAGAAATGTGAGGCGTCACGATCAGATTAGGCGTTGTCCACAGCGGCGAGTTTGGCTCAAGTGGTTCTTTATCAAAGACATCAAGGATGGCGCCACTTAGATGCTCGCGTTCAAGGTGCTTGATTACGGCACTGTAATCCACAATGGGTGACCGGCCGATATTGATCAAGCCTGAACCTTTTGGTAATAGCCCAATTCTGTCCTCAGTGACCAGACCGCGCGTGTCTGCAGTGAGGGGGGCGGCAACAACTAAAAAATCGGTCCGAGGTAGCACTGTGTTGAGCTGGCTTACGCTGATCGTTTCATCCGCGATCGCTTGAGGCGTGCCCGAGCGGGTGACCGCAATGACTTTCATGCCAAGACGTTTTGCACCGAGCCCAGCTGCACGACCCACATCGCCAAACCCGATCACGGTCGCCGTTTTACCTTTGATGTTGAACTCATGAATCATGTCCCAGATACCTCGGGATTGGTTCGCGAGGATTTGTGGCATCTTGTTATGCAGCATGAGTAAAGCCATACTGATAAAGTCTTCAGTCTTATCGCCATGGATCCCGCTGCTGTTGGTCACGGTGATCTGCTCAGGTAACCAATCAAGTGGAAGTAGGTGGTCGACACCTGCACCGGTGGTGTGAAGCCACTTCAGTTTTTTGGCCTGCACGATTTGGGTGCGATCAATCGGACCTGCGATCATCGCGTCGGCATCACTGAGTGCTTTTTCTAAGATATCACCATCCCAGCCGACAGACACATCGATCTGCGCAGCAAGCGCGGGATGCCTCTGCGCAGCTTGGCTCCACTGCTCAAGGGTTAAGTGAAATAGCGAATTACGGAGACGACCGTTTTCTAAATGTAGTCTGAAGCGTGTTGACATAAATTTATCTGAGAGTGATGGTCAGGCTGGGCGAATGCCCAATGAAGAGCAGCATACCAGCGCTGCCGTTTTTGTTCGGTGATTCATTTGCCAGTTACTCGGCTTTGACATTTGCAGTGCGCGTGACTTTGCCCCATTTGTCAAATTCAGTGACTAAGTAGTCGCTGAACGCTTTCGGTGTTGACGCGCCAAGTACCGCACCAAGATTAGAAAGTCGTTTGTTTAAGTCAGGCGAGGCCATCGCTTGAGCGAAGCCTTTTTGTAAATTATCAACAGCGGCAGCAGGCGTTCCTTTGGGTGCAATAAATCCAATCCAGGGAGCGATCTCGAAACCAGGTACCCCCGACTCGGCGATGGTCGGAACCTCAGGGATTAAATTCATTCGCTGTGGTCCCGTGACCGCAAGTGCACGTAGCCGACCTTGCTTGACCTCTTGTTCAACCAGAATCCAGTTAATAAAGGTGAGTTGTACTCTTCCTGAGATCAGATCGGTCATCGCAGGACCCAAGCCCTTGTAGGGGATGTGAGTGAGCTTGGCACCCGTGAGCATTTGAAGAAGTTCACCGGATAAATGGGCAGTCGAGCCAACGCCTGCCGAGGCGTAGTTCACCGCACCGGGGTTGGCCTTTGCATAGGCAATCACATCCTGAACGCTTTTGACTGGGAACTGTGCATTTGCCGTCATCACCAGATGATATTGTGCGACCAGTGTGATTGGCACAAAATCTTTCAGTGGATCGTAGAAGAGTTTGGGTTGTATGAACGCGTTGATGATGAAGTCAGGGGCCGTGAGCAAAATTGTATTGCCGTCCGGAGCCGAATTAGCGACTAATTGCGTTGCAATCATGGTGGCTCCTCCGGGGTGATTCTCGACAACCACCGGGCGACTTAGCGCCTCTGTCAGTTTTTGTGCAATCACTCGGGTGGCAACGTCGGTTGGGCCGCCTGCCGCAAATGGCGCAATGATCCGCAGGGGTTTGACATCCACTTGGGCCAAACTGTTTGTTGCGCAAAGGCTGATTAAACAGGTGGCCGTCAATAAAAAACGAGCGATAGAACAGGGCATGCGTGATCTCACTTCATAATGAAATTGACAGTGGTAGCCCTAGGATTGCTGGGCGGCAAGGACACTTAGGCTGTAGCATAGCGTAACATTCTACGTCTACCGCAATGATTGCTAGCAGCGAGGACGAGTTATGTTAGGGGTTACGGATTACGACGCCTTTGTTGTTGCCTTTACGATCTTTCTGTTGATCCCTGGGCCAGGTAACTTAGTTTTAATTACCTCAACCACGAAGGGTGGGCTGCAGGCAGGGCTCGCTGCAACGATCGGGATCATCTTGGGCGACCAGGTGTTGTGTTGGTTAGCCGTTGCAGGCGTTGCTGCGGTCTTAACTGCTTACCCAACTGCGTTTCAAGCTGTACAGTGGGTGGGCGCGGCCTATCTGGCCTGGTTAGGCGCAAAAATGCTTTTGGCCAAGCAAGGGTCTGCCCCGATCCTCAATATCAAGCCCTATCATTACTTGCGTCAGGCGTTTTTCATCACGCTCTTGAATCCCAAGGCCATTGTGTTTTATATGGCTTTTTTCCCACTTTTCATTGATCCGGTCCGGCAACAAGGTTTGCTCACGTTTGGTTTTTTGGCCATTACGATTGCTGCACTTGCGTTTATTTACGGTTTGATCGCAACGCTATTGACACATTTTTTTGCTGAACGTATGCGTCGGAATCCCAAGGCCGGTTTTGTTCTTGAAAAGCTTGCGGGCTTATGTTTGATTGGATTTGGGGTGCGTTTAGTCTTCACGCGCTAGGCGGTCGCCGGGTATAGTGCCTGAAAAAATGATAGAAATTGCGTGGATGCGGCTGATAAGAGTGTGTTGTTCAGCGCGGCAGTGTCTAGTGTGTGATCAAATATAAAAAACAAGCTTAAGCGACGTATGGATACGAGAGAAATACTACTTTGGTCGGGACTGACAATTGGTGTGTTGTTCGGGATTAACGGCCAATGGTCGGGATTTTGCCTGAATCGGGCGCTCAAAGAGGGTTGGGACTCTGGTGCGAAACAAAAGGCACAGTCCTTTGCCTTGGCATTGGTTGTATCGATCATTGGTGCTCAGACGCTATCTGCCTTAGAGATCGTCGATTTGAGTACCTCTATTTACCGAGGTAACGGAGCGTCTTGGCTCTTTGTGATCTTGGGCGGCTTAATGTTCGGGTACGGAATGATGCTGGCGAATGGCTGTGGCGCACGGGCGGTCGTGTTGCTTGGTCAAGGCAATCTCAGATCGTTTGTCGTGTTGCTATGTTTGGGGATCTCTGCCTACATGACTCTCACTGGCTTATTAGCGCCCTTGCGGTTAACCCTGGCGCAAGCAACGGCGCTGCCCGCGCATGGTTTTTTTGAGTTCACGACACTCACACGCTTTGTTTTGATTGCTGGTTTATCGGTCGCACTGCTGATTTTTGTGTTTTGGCGTGGCTCTATTTTTAAGAATAAAACTGATCTGCTCAGTGGGATTGTGGTCGGCGCTTTGATCACGGCAGGTTGGTGGGTGACGGGCTGGTTGGGTGCCGATGAATTTGAACCGGCACCCAGTGCATCATTAACGTTTATTGCGCCGATTGGTGAAACGATTCAGTACACCATGATTGCAACAGGAGTGCGGTTGGGTTTTGGCGTGACGGTGATGGTTGGCGTTGTGTTGGGGTCTTTCTTAGCGGCGAAGTGGTCTAAGACTTTTCGCTTGCAAGGTTTTGAAACGCCCAAGCAAATGCTTCGATACATGGGGGGCGGTACCTTAATGGGGATTGGTGGTGCCTTGGCGATGGGCTGTTCAATCGGGCAAGGCCTGACAGGGTTTTCGACCTTGACTTATGCCTCGATGCTCGCGTTCGTAGCGATGATTTTAGGAGCAAGGCTCGCGCAGCGAACCTTGTGATTTCGGTTAAGGTCTGCTCGAATCAGAACCGATCTCGTGTTGCGCGAGGGCCTTGCTACTTTGCCATCATCTGAGGCAGCCACAGTGCAATCTGTGGAAACAGCACGATCACCAGTAGCCCTACAAGCATCACCAAAATAAATGGGGCCGAGCCCGCCATGATGTCTGTCATGGTGACCTCTTTAGGCACAATTCCTTTCAGTACAAAGAGGTTTAAACCGACCGGAGGGGTAATCATTCCGATTTCGACCGCGATGGTGACGATGATGCCTAACCATACGGGGTCATAGCCCATCTTACTCAACACTGGAAACGCTAAGGGCAGTGTGATCACCATCATTGAGGCAGGGTCCATCAGGCACCCCAAAATCAGCAGCACAACAATATAAAGTGTCAGCACAACCCAAGGCTGAAGGTTCGCAGAGGTGACAGCTTCAATCATGCCATGCGCAATACCAAGCCTAGATACGACAAAACCAAAGAAGCTGCCAAAGATGATTAACATCATCAACATGGTTGTCGTCTGCGCCGTCGTGAGCAGGACTTTGCTTAAGCCCCCGTTGCGCATATCTTTTCGGTGAATTGTCAGCATCAGCGCGCCGAGTGCGCCGAGCGCAGCGGCCTCTGTTGTGGTGGCCAGGCCTGTATAGATTGACCCCATGACAACCAAAAACAATAGCATCACGGGCCAGATCCCTTTGAGCGATGTAAAACGATCGCGCCAGGTGACCAATACTTCAATGGGCTTAGCGGTGCCTTCTCGCATGCTCTCAATAATGACATAGCCAACCATGAGCGCGGCTAAAAACAAACCTGGAATGATTCCGGCCATAAATAACGAGCCAATTGAGGTCTCAGTCAAAATGCCATAAATCACCATCACAACGCTTGGAGGAATCAGGATGCCGAGCGTGCCACCTGCAGCGACTACGCCGACGGCCATACGTTTTGAGTAACCGTGTTTAAGCATTTCAGGGATCGAGGCATAACCGATCGCCGCAGCGGTGGCGGGACTGGAACCTGAAATGGCTGCAAAAGCGGAGCATGCTGCAATGGTGCTAACCGGTAGAGCACCAGGTACCCGGTTGAACCATTTGGTAGCGGCTAGGTACGCTCTTTCTGCGATATCAGAGTGAGAGACAACGCCGGCCATCAGCACGAATAACGGAGCCACAAGAAATAGATGGCTGGTTGAGACCACAAAGCTCATGCGTGCCATTTGTATCAGCATGGCAGGATTTAAAAATATGAACACCATGATTGTTGCCGTGATACCCATCGAAAAGGCCACAGGCACACCAATCGCCATGAAGACTAAGAGAAAGCTAAAGAGTATGAGCGTGTGGCCCAGCCAACCAAGTTCCATTTGTAGCTCCTTGCTCTGAGCAAGTTGATTCGCATTGTCAGGTTATTTTTTTATTTTTGTACGGGACGGTAAATAGCGCGCACGGCTACCAACTATCGTGATGTGCGACCTCATGCCCATCAATCCAGCGCGCACCAATTAATAAGGCTTGGGTGATCAGCATCAACCCCGCGCCTAGTGGCATCGTCCATTGCACGAAGGCGACGGGCCAGGCTAACTCTGTCTCATCGATACGCCCAAGGGAGTAACCCTCATGAAAAATTTTCCAGACTTGGTAAAAAAACAAGCCTAAAAAACTAATTGTGATCAGGTCGGCTAGGGTGGCGGCCCAGCGAGCAACGCGACCTGGAAACCATTCTTGTAATAAATCAATGCGAACGTGAATGCCTTCTTGCAACGCATGGCTGGCGGCAAAAAAGACGACGAAGCAAAGTAGATACGCTGAAACAGGAAAGGACCAGGTGTCTGGCGATCCAAGTACATAACGCGTAAACACGCCATAACAGGCAATCAGAGTGATCAACAATACCAACCAGCCAGAAACAATTGCCAAGCCGTGATTGAGTTTCCAGACGCTGTCTCTGATTGCCGACCATGTCGGATGTGATGATTTCATAAGCCTCCCGCAACATCAATGCTGGTGCCAGTTAAATAGTCTGGTGCGTCCAGCAACGCCCAGACGACAACATCTGCAATTTCCTTGGGGTAGGCCGCACGTCCCATGGGTATGGCTTTGGCCATACGCTCAATGCGCTCTGGTGCGCCTGCAATGGCATGCAAATTTGTTGAGACCCCCCCGGGCGATACCCCCGTCACTTGAATCCCTTCTTTGGCGACTTCGCGGGCCAACCCCAGCGTGAAGGTATCTAGCGCTGCCTTTGAAGCCGCATAGTCGACCCAGTCGTTTGGACTTCCGGTGCGTGCCGCAATGGAGGAGACGTTAATGATGCGCCCGCCGGGTCCGCCGTGTGTGGTCGATAGTCTTTTTAACGCTTCTTGAGCACATACGATTGGACCAATCACGTTGACATTAAACGTCTTACGCAAGGTTTCAATATCCAGAGTATCGATCCGACGTCCGGCCATGCCTACGAAGCCGGCGTTATTAACCAGGCCGCCTAGTTGACCTAGTTGTTGATCCGCCTGTTCAAACATATGTTTGACCGACTCTGGGTCAGCGACGTCGGCTTGCACCATACAAAAGCGGTGCCCTTTAGTTTTCAGCTCTTGCGCGAGCGCATGGGCTTCGTCGGGTCGAGTAACGTAGTTGAAACAAACTGGGATGTCACGTGCCGCAAGGATACGGACGATTTCGGCGCCAATGCCGCGACTGCCTCCAGTCACAATCACGGCGCGTTTAGGAGCTTGAGTCATGTCGATTCGTTTATGGGCATTCAGTAATATCGCCCAACACTGGGCGCGCTAGTACCTGCGGACGATAGCGTTTGATCAGCTCGACGATGCGCGTGCCATCAGGACTGGTTTTGGGTGAAATTTCTTTTTCGAAAACGTCATTCGCGGCGGCAACGAGACGATCAAACTCTTGCTGTTTAGGTACGCAGAATTTCGCGCCACGATCAGCCAGAGATTGCATGGTTTGTGTGTAACCACGGGTGTACTCTTGCGCACCCCATTCCATGGTCTCGGCCCCAACCTTGAGCATGATTGCACGATCTGCCTCGGATAGTTTTTTCCAACGATCGTTGCTGACGTTGATCGAAGCAAAGGCAATGGAGTGATCTACGCGCGTAATGAACTTGGCCGGCTCAAACAGTTTGAGCGATAGTATGGCGCTGTACACCATAAGTGTGCAATTCACGGTACCCAGATCAAGCGCGGTGTAAAGATCGGCTGGCGCAAAGACAACCGGACTGCCGCCAAAACGTTTAACGGCTTCAGCCTGCCAGCGACCCGCTGTTCTGATTTTTACGCCTTTCCACTGATCGGGTCCACTTAAGAAGCGATCGCGGCAGGTGATTGGGTCTGGTAGCAAGGCGGGCGGTGCGGATACAGCGCGTGAGCCGCGCTTTTCATAAATGGCATCCACCATTGGCAAGACTTCTTTATTGAAGGCGGTCAGCCCTTTTGCATCCAGAGGAAAGCTAAAGGGCACATCAAGGGCTGCCAAATCGACGACTTCACCCGAGACATAGGCAGTGAACGGGAGGGCGGCGTCAACAACTCCGTCGCGTAAGGCATCAACCATCTTGTTTCCGACTAAGCTGCCTGACCAGTGAATGCGAAATTTGATACGGCCATCAGTTGCTTTTGTGACGCCCTCTGTCCAGTGCTTCACCATGAGCGATGAGAAATCTGATTCAGGAAACACCGAGGCGAACTCAAGTGTTTGAGCTTGCGCAAAAGTTGATACTGTGAGCAGGCTGATGCCTGCCATTTGCGCGAACCAAGTTGATACCCGAGCAGTCATTGACTTATTCATCCGTTTCTCCGTTTTGAGTCGCGAGCCGTTGGAATCGCGATTAGTTCAGTTGACTAGTGATCAGTTCGATTTTTCTGGAAGGATCTTTGCCATCCCAATTCAAAGACGCTTCTCGCATCAGGGATAAAAACTTTAATTGAGTTTCGTTGTATTCGATTAACTCGAGCATCCCAGGTAAGTCACCGGTGGTATCAAAATAGGCGAAACGAATTCCACGCGGCGTTAAGCCTTCAAAGGCGAGTACGTAGCCCATTTTTTTATAGCGTGCGACATCCACTTCATATTGGGTGGTTGCCATACCCAGGTGATGAAAGCCATAACCTTTCTTCTTGATGACATCCCAGTACACAGAAGGCTTGTCATCAAGCGGTTGAATCACTTCAAAGCACATATTGCCCGAAAAACTTAAGGCTAGACCCATACGCATATCCGTGGGCTCTCCTCGGTAGTAGGCCTCTTTGAGTGTGTAACCATTTGAGTAGAACCAGGGGCCGATGTTGAATTTTTGACTATATTCAGCAATCGATTTTTGCAAATCTTCAACTACGTACGCCACTTGCACAATCCCGCCCAAGGGCTGGCCAAAAATATTTTGAATCACAGATGTCTCCAAATTAGTCTTTGCTTTGCTCATCACCCAAGTGGGTGTGCGCAAGTTTTAGTAACGGACATGCGATGCCTTTAGTGACACCTCGTTGAATCATCTGCCCCAAAATATGCTCATGCTCGGTCATGTTTCCTTGCGTGAGATCTCTAAGCATCGATGCAGCAAATGTTGACTTTACATTGGTCAGCATTTCGAGCGAGCGTTTCTGTGCTGATTCTTTAGTCGGGAAACCATTGGCGGCCGCGATCGCACAGCTCTCGGCATAAAAGTTGGTTGTACTTTCGATGCCCCACGGAGCGGCTGAGATTTTT
>CALQNE010000033.1 GCA_943331855.1 Bordetella parapertussis | reverse complement strand
CTGAGAATGCGCAACGGTCGCCAGCAGCGTTGATAACGTAATCAACAGGCAGCCGAATACCTTCAATGGAGTGGGCATGGATAGTTTCCTTCAGTAGATCAAACGATCAGTCTCAAAGACACGAGAATTGTCTTTTGTTTTTTATACTTGTCACCTTCGATGATATGCCATTTTTGTATAAAAAAATACAGTAACATCGTCTGAATCAACTTCAAGTGACGTTTTAGTTAAACCGAATGATGCCCGCGTCAAAAGCCCTTACTCTAGTGTGGACGGATATACCAGACGGTATGGAAGTTGAATTTAACGACTGGTATAACCGTGAACATATGGTTGACCGGATTGTCAAAGTACCTGGGTTTTTATCGGGTCGACGCTTCGTCGCAGACGTTCATGGCGGCCATCCCAAGTATCTTGCGCTTTATTCCACCACCGGATTAGCGGTATTTAGCTCAGAAAAATATCTGCAGCTGCAACGCACGCCAGACGAAAAAAGTCACCGGTTTATTCCAGAATTTCGTAATACCGCAAAAGGTTTTTTTAAAGTTGTATCTGAAACAGGGTTCGGAGAAGGTGCTCATATTGCCTTGCTCGAATTAAACTTTTCGAATGATCAATTTGCAGAATTTCAGCAGATTCTAGAAGGCACCATGTTCCTCAAGTTTTTGTCTTGCGCCGGATTCGTCTCAAGTACACTGGTTACAGCCGATCAAGCCATTTCACAAAACGTCAGTGCCCAAGTGATTCGCAAAGGAGATCGCTATCTGGATGGTCTGTTGATCATCGAGGCGATGAGTGCTCAAGCGCTTAATTCTGCGATCATGCAACTTGATACGACTGGTCTGGCGGCACGCGGCCTGATGCTTGAAAAAGCACCTGTCTTATTTAGTCAAATGATCAGCTTTCATGCCAGCCACTAGGCTTGTAGCGCGATTGCCGACCACGTCGACAGAGGTCTTAATTATGCAAAGAAATTCATCATGAATTCTATTTTGTTCTCTCCTTTGGTCATCGGTGACGTCACCATCAAAAATAGGGTGGTGCTGTCGCCCATGTTGCAGTACTCAGCGCAAGGTGGACATGTCAATGATTGGCACTTGATGCATCTTGGAAAATTTGCAGCTGGTGGAGTTGGATTGGTTTTCTGTGAGTCTACCAAGGTTGACCCGCGAGGCTGCTCGACGACAAATGACCTTGGCCTTTGGAAAGACGAGTTTATAGAGCCTCTGAAGCGTATTACTAATTTGATTAAAGCCAATGGCGCGACCCCAGGCATCCAGTTAAGTCACTCGGGTCGAAAGGCTAGGCTCGCGCTGCCTTGGGAAGGCCGTGTACCTTTGGCTGATTGTCTGGGTGTTGATCATGGTGAGACGTGGGAGTTAATTGGCCCCAGTGCGATCGCTCATTCCGCGAAATACGCAGTGCCACGTGCGATGACGCTAGACGATATCCAGTTCGTGATCGAGGCTTGGGGCAAAGCCACCGAGCGAGCGATACGCGCTGGTTTTGAGGTCATCGAGATTCATGGTGGACACGGGTACTTGATTCATCAGTTTCTTTCAGAGCGGGCGAATCAACGAACAGATCAGTATGGCGGATCGCTTGAAAATAGAATGCGGTTTGCAGTCGAGGTTGTACAACGCGTCAGACAATCCTGGCCAAGGAATAAGCCTTTATTTTTTCGTATCTCGGCAGTGGATGAATGTGGGTGGACGATTGAAGATAGTATCGTGTTGGCACGCGCACTGAAGCAAAACGGTGTGGATGTGATTGACTGCAGCACGGGAGGTATGTCAGATGTGGTTGGTTCAGAGGCTCATTCGCCCTACAGTTATCAAGTCCCGTATGCAGAGCAAGTTCGTGCGGGCGCCGAGATTCAAACGATGGCAGTCGGTATGATCGTTCATGCGGATCAAGCAGAGCAAATTTTGCAAAATGAAAGTGCAGACTTGATTGCGATCGGTCGCGAATTGCTGCACAACCCTAACTGGGCGATTGATGCAGCCCAAAAATTGGGTATTGAGCGGCCTTTTTCTCATATTGCACGTGTTTACGCCTTTTGGTTAGAAAAAAGAGCAAGAAGTAGTTTCGGTAAGCCCTCCACTTGGCAAAACGGAATAGGTTCAGAGCCTAAAATGGATCTAAAAAAGGATTGATTTATGCAGGCAAGTAAACATATTCGAGCAGGTGTTTTAAACATTGGCTACGCAGAAGTGGGGCCGCAAGATGGCCAGCCCGTATTGTTGATGCATGGTTTCCCGTACGATATCCAAACGTATGCAGAAGTGGCTCCGGCATTGGCAAGCGCGGGATGTCGCGTCATCGTGCCTTATCTACGTGGTTATGGCACAACTCAGTTTCTAGATACGCACACGCTTCGCTCGGGTGAGCAGGCAGCGTTGGGAGCCGATTTGCTTGCACTAATGGATGCGCTGAAGATTCCAAGCGCACACTTGGCAGGTTATGACTGGGGTGGTCGGGCTGCGTGTGTGGTGGCTGCGCTTTGGCCCGAGCGTTGTAAGAGCTTGGTTTCCTGTAATAGCTATAACATTCAACAGATCGCGAAAGCGTTGGTACCTGACACCCCTGAAAACGAGCATCGACTCTGGTATCAATATTATTTTCATAGCGAGCGCGGCCGCGCTGGGTTGCAACAAGATAGACAAGCGCTAATCCGTTTGCTATGGCGTCTTTGGTCGCCGACCTGGGACTTTGATGATTCAACGTTTGCGCGTAGTGCACCGTCCTTCGATAATATTGACTTTGTTGATGTTGTGATTCACTCGTATCGCCACCGCTACGGGTTAGTAGATGGGGATCCAGCCTATGCTGAGATTGAACGTCGTTTGGCACAACAGCCTGCGATCACAGTGCCAAGTATTACGTTTGATGGTGCCGACGATGGGGTGCGCTTACCGTCCACAGCAGATGCGCAGGCGCATCGTTTTACTGGGTCCCGCTCACACCGTGTGGTACCGGGCGTCGGTCACAACATGCCGCAAGAAAATCCGGCTATCTTTGCGCAAGCCATACTTGAACTGATCAGGTCCTCCTCATGAGCGCGTCGCTGTTGATGAAGTTTCCACTAGCAAAAAAAATCGAATCCTGGTTGAACACCATTGACCCTAACGATTCGCGACAACTTTCACGTATCGCTTTGGCGTATATCGCATTTCACGCGTGCTTTTGGGCTTTATTGGCCATTCTTAGCTACACCGCGCCACATAAGGACAGTATCGAAGAGCTGTTTTGGATGCAGTCGTTTGCTTGGGGCTATCCAAAATTTGGCCCGATCGGTACTTGGTGGGTGCACGCGTGGGCCTCTGTCTTTGGGCGCTCGTTTTGGATGACCTACGTAGCAGGGCAGGCGAACGTCGCCTTGATGTTGTTGGTCGTTTGGCGCATTAGTTTGTTGTGTCTAAATCCAGCACGAGCCTTGATGGCCGTCGTGCTAACTAGTCTGATCGTTTATCACAATATTAATGGGCTGCAAGTCAGTTCAAATCTTCTTCAACTGCTGCCAACAGCTTTATTTGTATGGGCACTGCTGCTGGCAGTACGCCAGCCATTGTGGTGGCGTTGGGCGCTAGTGGGCGTCACCGCTGCAGTGTGCTTGCTGACTAAATATAGTGCTGGGATTTGGTTTGCAGTGATGGGGGTTTGGCTTTTACAAGACCCACGCCTGCGAAACAAAAAAACGCTGATAGGTATTGTGGTCGCGGTGTTGGCCGGTGGCCTTGCAATGGCACCGCATCTAGAATGGTTGGTGCGTGAAAACGCCCCCACATTGCAATACATGCAGAAACAAGTCGGTGGCGAAGTCAATCACCTAATGAGAGTGCTTAGCTTTTTAGCGAGCCAGTTAGGTAAGCTTTCGCCCGTATTTCTGACCATAGCTGTGCTGCATTTTGGATTTAAACAAAAGGCTGAGGCCTCAACGTCCGAAGTCGCGTTGAATCAATGTGCAGAATGGCGCTTCATCAGTTTTGCCGCGCTTGGTCCCCTGATTCTGACTTCGTTACTTGGTACCGTATTCATTACCCTCAATGCCAACTGGGCAACAGCATTTTTTGTCATGTTTGGCGTTTATGCTTTGCGCTGGATCCCTGCACTTGACTCCAAACAAACGTTAACGCGTGTGTTGATGGTCGGATTTACGTTAAATGTTTTAATGGCAGTGGGTATGGCGCTCTACTACGGAGTGATCGCTGATGCTCTGGGTAAAACGGCGCGGGCAAACTACCCGGCGAAGCCCTTGGCAAGTGCACTTGATCAAATTTGGGATGAACAAAAACTTGGCCCCTTAAAAATTGTGATCGGTGAAACCTGGACTGCGGGTACGGTATCGGTCGTTTCAAAGTATCAACCGCTCGTGTTGCCTTATGGTTTATATAGCCAAACCAAAGCTGTTACGCCAGAGCTGATCAAACGCTGCGGTGCGTTGATCGTCATGGACCTTGTCGAGATGCGCAACCGTATCAGCCCCGATATGCAATCGTTTATTACACGGGCGACAAAGCAGGGCTCGTTTGAGGTTTACTGGAATCGGTATAAGAAGATCAAACCAATTAAGATCGACTGGGCCATCATTGAGCCTGAGCAAAAGGGCGGGTGTTGAGATGTTTAACAAAAATCGATTTGCGGTATTGCTTTCATGACAACACCGGCCTCAGCCCTGACAATTCGCGATAGCGCCGAGTCGGACGTCGCGGTGATTCAAGACATTTATTCACATCATGTTCTGCACGGGACCGCATCGTTTGAGCTCACTCCACCAACGGTTGATGAAATGCGCCAACGGCGCGCGGATGTGGTGGGGCGTCAGTTGCCTTATTTAGTGGCCGAGAAAAACGGTCAGGTGGTAGGCTACGCCTACGTGACGCTCTACCGCCCTCGACCTGCCTATCGCTTTACGGTTGAAGACTCGGTCTATATTCGCGACGGGATGGCAGGGCAGGGTATTGGTCGATTACTACTGAGCAAACTTATTCAAATTTGCACTGACAAGGGTTATCGGCAAATGATGGCAGTCTGTGGCGACGCGAGCCCACCGTCCGTCGCCTTGCACCAGAGTCTTGGTTTTACGCTTGCGGGGACTTTTCGCTCTGTCGGATATAAGTTCGGAGCCTGGCGCGATACGGCGATGCTACAACGGGCCTTGGGAGTCGGAGACTCAACGCATCCTTCCTAGTCTTTCTATTTAATTTATCCGGGTATTTTTATTTATTATTTAAGTTATTCATATATAATATAAAATAAATATCCGGTTATTTATAAATTCAAATGAATTCGCCCAAGGCAATGCCAATTCCTCAGTCGCTATTTGACGATTTAGATCTTGAGCTACCTACTCCTGAACAGATCGAACAAGCCCTATTAGCCGAACAGGCAGAAAAACCGCCGGCGGCTACGCGTCGTCCTACTGTTAAAGCGACTAAGTCTCAGCAGTCAACCCGATCGGGTGCGTTAGCCGGGCAGGCTTTTTTGCCAGGCTTATCCAGACGCGGTCGTCCGCGGCTTGAGATCCCAGTTTCTGCAGTCGAACGCACCGCCGAACATCGCCGTAAACGGATCGAAGCGGGCGCAAAACGAGTTGAGATGATTCTTGATCGCGATGTGTCAAAAGCGCTAGATGATTTAGCCGAGCATTTTAAAGAGCCACGTAGCGATGTGGTTGCCACACTGATCCTAAAAGCAGCCTCACGCGTCTTGAAACGCTAAGATTTTTACTTGCGTTAAAAGACTGCACCGCGCGCAGATACTGGCCATAATTCTTCGACCTTCCCGTTACGTACCGCAATCAACCAGTCATGCAAATTGACGGTGGGGTCGCAGTGGCCGGGAATGAATCTGATTTTGTCACCCACCTTCACAGCAGGAGTGCCTGGTTCTGGCACGATCGTCGTATGCTCGTCGGTTACGCTCTTCACCGTCCACCCCGGCAACACGACGCGGGGCAACCCAGAGTCCACGGCAAAACACTTTAAACCGCCATCCACGACTGAATGGGTCGAACTGACACTGATGACCGTACATAAGGCATGCAAGACGTGCTGAAGCTCGGGCGTATCGGTTGCGGGGGTATTTTTACCGTAGTCGTTATCCATCAACACATATGAGCCAGGCTGTACCTCTGTGTACAGGCCTGATTCAGCTTCGACTTCATACGTACCGGTGCCACCGCCGGTCACTGCATTCACTTCAAAGCCTGCGACTTTTAACGCAGCAATCATGTCTCTAACTTTATCGCACGCCGAGCCAATCGCTTGAGTGCGTTCTGCTGATGTTCGTAAATGTTGAGCTTTGCCGTGATAAGCCTGCAATCCGGCAAAGACCAAGGCGGGAGAATAGGTTTGAATCGCCTGCGCTAATTCGATTGCTGCAGCATGCGTGGTGACGCCGCAGCGTCCTGCTCCGACATCTTGCTCGATATACACATCAATGGCCACGTGATGACGACGCGCAGCCGCGCCGATCTGGTGCACCTGCACCACATTGTCAACACACACGCCCATATGAGCATGTGCGGCCAGTCTTGCAATTCGCTCAACCTTTCGAACACCGACAACTTGATTGGTGATCAAGATGTTTTTAACGCCCACTTCTATAAACGCCTCAGCCTCGCTGGCTTTTTGTACGCAAATCCCTACTGCGCCGGCCTGAATCTGTCGTAAGGCAATATCAGGGCATTTGTGCGCTTTGCCATGCGAACGCACCGCAATGCCGGCCGTTTGGATGACCGCGTGCACCTCAGCCAAATTGCGTTCGAAAGCATCCAGTTCAATTAACAGGGCGGGGGTGTCAATGGTGTCCACCGGCGCGCCGATCGCCGCAGGTGCATCATGCCAGCTACCGATACGAGACTCAGAGATTGAAGGATGGTGCGTCATGAGCTTTCCTAAAGAGGGCTTACGGTGAGCGTTTTAATAAACAACAATTTTAGAGTTAACGCCGACTGGCTTGATAGCGCTGCGCATACTTCCAACCGATTTCTGCGAGTGGTCTAGCTTTACTACCGGTTTCGATGGCATCGTTCGCGGCGGCCGTGCCGTCTTGCGCACGCCGAGCGATGCCTTGCAAGATCGCAGCGATTCTAAAAAGGTTATAGGCGATATAAAAATCCCAATGCTCAATCCCTTGAAAGCCCGTGGTCGCACCATATTGTTTGATGTAGTCGGCTTCGCTTGGAATACCCAAGGCTTTTAGATCCAAGCCCCCAATACCTCGCCATAAGGTGGCGGGGATATGCCAGCTCATGCAGTGATAAGCAAAGTCCGCCAAGGGATGCCCCAGTGTGGCAAGCTCCCAGTCAAGCAAACCAATCGCACGCGGTTCAGTTGGGTGCAGTACTAAATTATCCAAACGATAGTCGCCATGGACTATCGTGGTTTGATCGCCTTCCGGGATATTGGCAGGAAGCCATTCAATCAGCGCTTCCAGTGCCGGGATATCTTCGCTGCGCGCTTCTTGGTATTGACGGCTCCAACGGGCAATCTGGCGACCAAAATAATTTCCAGCGCGCCCAAAGGTTTCGAGACCGACTGCATTGATATCCACTTGATGCAGCGCTGACATCACACGATTCATATCCTGATAGATGGCAGTGCGCTCAGCGGGACTTAAACCAGGTAGCGATTGATCAACGATGACGCGACCATTCAAGAATTCCATCAAGTAAAAAGGCGTACCAACAATATTTAAATCGTCGCTATAGGCATAGAGCTTTGGTACAGGCACTTCGCTGCCTTGCAAAGCCTGCATGACACGATACTCACGATCAACCGCGTGCGCTGAAGGCAATAAGACACCCGGAGGTTTTTTACGTAAGACAAATTGTTGCGCACCGCTGGTCAACAGAAAAGTTGGATTTGATTGGCCGCCTGTTAAAGGCTTTACAGACAGCGAGGCACGATCTAGAAAGCCTTTTACATGCATCCAGTCAGCCAGAATGGCTACATCAAAAGCTGCGGCAGTGTTCGTGCCTGAGGTCTTTTCCATACCGCTCATAACGAACTCACTGAATGGCCCCAGTCAACGGTCACCGAGGTGCCGGTCATTGCTTGGCCCGCGTCAGACGCAAGCAACAAGACTGGGCCATCCATATCTGACAACTCAGAAAAGCGTCGTGAAGGCACACGTGCTTGAAGCTTTTGACCTTGCTCGCTGAGCAAAAAGTCACGGTTCAGGTCGGTGATGACATAACCTGGCAGCAAGGCGTTTACGCGAATGCCATACCTTGCAAATTCAAGAGCGAGAGACTTTGTAAATTGAATCACACCCGCTTTTGAGGCCGAATAGCCAACCACGGCGCCCGCTACCCGTGCGCCTAAAATCGAGGCGATATTGATAATGCTGCCTTTCTTTTTTTGTTTCACTAAGCGTCGGGCTGCTTCAGTATCAACCATCCAGCAACCTTTTAAATTCGTATCGAGTACGCTATCCCAATCTTCTTCGGTTTGCTCAAGCGCTGGTTTCTCAACGGAGGTGCCAGCATTGCTAATGATGATGTCAGCGACACCTACAATCGTTTCAATTTGATCGAAACAGGCCTTGACGCTCGCCTGACTGGTTACGTCTAAGGACACCGCGTGTGCCATTGCACCAGAGGCTTTTAACTCAGCAACCAGGTTAGCGAGTTTGTCGGCACGGCGTGCAGCAACAATGACGTGCGCGCCAGCGCGCGCTAAGGTGTGCGCAAGATGATGTCCGATCCCACTGGATGCGCCGGTTACTAAAGCAACGTGACCTTTCAAACTAAAAATATCTAAAACATGACTCACGTTGTTTTCCCCGCTGCGTCGATAATTTTACGGGCCATGCTCCAGCGATGAACTTCACTTGGACCATCATAAATTCTAAAGCCACGCCTCTCCATAAAGATGCGCATCACAATCGTTTCGCCCGTCACACCCTGACCACCTAAAATTTGTACGCATCGATCAACCACGCGCCATTCAGCCTCAGAGCAGGTCACTTTTGCACGACTTGATTCAAAGTTACAGCTCTGGCCCTGATCCAAGAGCCAGGCTGTGTGCGCAATATGCAGGCGTGCGGTTTGTAAATCCATGTCGTTATCTGCAAGCATAAAGCCTACGCCTTCGTGTTTGCCCAGGATGCGACCGAAGGCCTCACGGGTGCGCGCATATTGTGTAGCAATATCGTGTGCGCGGCGCGCTTGTCCTAACCAACGCATGCAATGCGTCAGGCGGGCAGGGGCTAAACGAACCTGTGCATATTTGAAGCCTCGTCCGATTTCACCTAAAACGTCCGTAGCAGGCACGCGTACATTGTCGAATTTCATGACGCAGTGACCACCGGCAAAGCAGCTATCCATTGCCTCCATCTGGCGCGCAATCGAAATGCCTTTGCGATCCATATCACTTAAAAACATGGTTGCTGAGCCGTCTTCCATCTTGGCCATAATGATGCAATAGGTTGCCCCTTCAGCACCGGTGATAAACCATTTGGTGCCGTTAATGACGTAATCGTCGCCATCACGCACAGCGGTCGTGAGCATCATGCCTGGGTCGGCACCTGCGCCTGGCGAGGGTTCAGTCATCGCAAAGCAAGAGCGTGTCAGCCCTTGCACTTGTGGTCTTAACCAACGCTCCTTTTGCGCTTCGGTCGCAACAATCTCCATTAAATGAATATTGCCTTCATCCGGCGCGTGAATATTCATGGCCGTCGGGCCTAACGTTGAGTAGCCGGCCTCTTCAAAGACAATGGCTTTATCAACGTGACTCAGGCCCATACCACCAAACTCCACGGAGGCGTGGGGTGTTAAAAGACCTGCTTGACGCGCTAAAGCCACGAGTTCAGCTCGGAAGTCTGCCGTGGGCCCGTGTGAGGTGGCACGCGGGTCTTTTTCGAGCGGAATGATTTTTTCAGCAATAAAGCTGCGGGTACGCTGTTGCAGGTCAAGCTGCGCCGGGGTCAGAGCAAAATCCATGAGAGGCTGTCCTAGTGGCTGAATCAATAAAATCAGTGGCTATTATCGCAATTTCAGCAAATCTTGCTTTGATTTGGCGCAAGTCGGTCGTTTCAGTGTTTATTTCTGTTCAGAACCAGACTCAGGCTCGCTAAAAGCGATAACAAGCCAAAGATAATGAAGCCGGTTTGATAGCTTGCGGTGGCCATAATGACGTAAGCAAAGCCCGAGGGGCAGACAATCCCGCCAAGATAGGTAAAAAATAACGAGGCACCGGTCGTGGATGCAATCATGCCTGGCGGAGAAATTCGTGCGACCTCGGCCATATAGACGCCGTTCCAACCAATAGCCGACGCGCCAAAGACGGCGGTTAATAAGAGAACCAGACCAAAGGGCCAATCTGGGGACATTGCACCTGTTAAGACCGAAGCAATGGCCATAATGACGCCTAAAATGGCCATCACCTTGCGAGGCGATAAGAACCTATCTGCAACATAGCCCCAAAACACCCGCGCAAATACGCTTGTCAATTGAGTCATTGCGAGCGCAAAGCCTGCCGCTACAAATGAAATCTTTAGTTCGAGGGTGAGATAGGTGACCAGATAGGTCGTGAGAATCATTTGCAGACCGCAAAATAAGAACGAGACAAAAGCCAGTTCTCGTAGCCCTTGATTCAAAAAGATAAGTTTGATGGGTCGCGTGATTTGCTCAAGTGAAAAGGGGCTCGAGGCAATGCGGTCATCATCCAGATTCTGACGAAATGGTTCGGCAATCCAGACAAACAAAAATAATAAAGCCGAGACCATAAACAGCGTGATTTGCCATCCCGCAATCACGACCAAGGCCGGAATCGATAGCCCCGCCAGAAAGCCCGCCAAGGGATTTCCGGTCTGGCGAATTGAAAAGGCCAGGCTGCGGCGACCAGGCGTCGTCGTACGCGCTAAAACATGCGAACTGGCAGGTGAAACAGGACCATAGCCTAGTCCCATGACAATCGCACCTAAAACAACCAGCACCAACGTGCCACAAGCGACAAGGGCCAGGCCTAGCGCGCATAAAACTAATCCAACCTGACTCATGCGGATGGCGCCGAAACGCACAATGAAATTTCCGGATGCTAAGGCCGATAGCATTCCGGTGACATAGACAATTGAGATAAAGTAGCCAATCCACTCTGGGGAGACCGAAAGCGATTGCGCTGCAACAGGCGCCAGAATTGGGACAGCGTTTAGCACGAGGGCAGAAACGACTGCGACGCTTAACATCATTGCTGAAGGGGCAAAACTATGCATGACAGGCTGTGTTTGACAATGAAGTTGTGACGTCGTGTTTAAGTCAACTTTTAGCCGTGACCGGCCCCGTCTATTTATGAACAAATAATAATTTGTGCAGTCGTAACCTTACCATGCACGCTAATGGTTGGAATTTATGCTCTGATCCCCTATGATCGAGCCCTCCCTTATTTTTACTAAGAGCGTGTTCGATGCGTAGCATTCAACATCCAGGACAACCTGATATTCTGCGTCTGGCCGCACAAAGCGTCGAGACGCAAGCTTTTGACGTTGAACTACCTGTTGGGTTATCGCTTTTACAGTCCGTTACGCAGTCGTTGGCGGGTTTGGGGGCCTCGTGTGCAGCCTTACGCTTGTCTGGAGGCGGCTTTGAGTCGTTTTCATACGTTATGCCAGCCCTGTCTAAAACGCCTGCACACGCCGTGTATTTCAGTGACACATATTCCGTAGACGGGCCCGTGCAGCTTGAAAGCGCCTGCGTGACTTTTGGACAGCGTGACGGTCAGCCCTGGCTGCATAGCCACGCGATTTGGATTGAGGCGAGTGGTCGCAGGCATTGTGGCCATTTGCTGCCTGATCAGATCGTAGTCAATATGCCCATACGGGCCCAAGGGGTTGCCTGCCAAGGTGCGGCGTTCACCGTTTGCCCCGATGTTGAAACCAATTTCAGCTTATTCGTTCCGCTGCAGACTCAACGAGCAAGTCCGATGGCTGCGGCTTCAAGGTTAGCGCAAACCGCACGGGCTTACGCTATTCGCGTGTCTCCTAACGTTGATATTTGCACTGCGCTCGAACAATTTTGTAACACGCATCAGATTAAACACGCCAGAATTCAAGGGGGTGTTGGCAGTACGGTTGGAGCGGTGTTTGATGACGGTCGCGTCGTAGAGCCTTTTGTGACCGAACTCTTGATTCGTCAAGGCGACATTAGTGTGAACTCAGACGGGCAGGCTTGCGCTGCACTTGATGTATCGATGGTGGATTACAAAGGTGGTGTCTCAGAAGGTCGCCTCGCACGAGGGCAAAACCCCGTGCTGGTGACCTTTGAGTTGGTGCTTGAAGAGTTCGTGCGTTAGAACCTGAAGGATAAGCCTGCCATCACCCCAAAGAGGGTTTGTGTCGTGGTGAAGCCGTTGGTTTTTTGGCGGTTGTATAGGTTTTTAAGCCCGATAGTGGCATCACCCCAGTAATACGCATGACCTACACCAATCATTTGCTGAGTAGTGACTTCGGTGTCATGTCCCATGCCGCCTACGTCAATATAAAACGGAACGAAGTAATCTGACTCGCCAAGTCGTACGCGCCCCTTTAGGCCACCAATCGGAGTCGTGCTGCTTCTTGCAAGCGAATTACTGGGGCCGTAGGGGCCATCGGGTACTTTCAGGTCAGTTCTGGTAACAACGTTCATGACACGAACGCCTGCTAAACCATCAATATAAACATTTTTTGTATTGTGAACGGTATAAGTTGCTGCGAACGTATAGATCCCTTGTTCAGCTGTCGTGTTTGAACTGAGC
This sequence comes from Bordetella parapertussis, assembly GCA_943331855.1. GTDB lineage: Bacteria > Pseudomonadota > Gammaproteobacteria > Burkholderiales > Burkholderiaceae_B > Zwartia > Zwartia parapertussis_H. The sequence goes on along the minus strand of CALQNE010000033.1, from coordinate 6,111 downwards.
GCTGGCTTGCCTAAGATCTCTGATTTTTGATAAGTGATCTTCGAGTAGACCATGTCGGCCATCGCACCTAGGCGACCGTTATGCGCCTCAAGGGTCAACATCCCAGCAATGTTTAAATTTGTAAGGATGTCTCTTGCGTTGTAATCGACCGAAGCGAGTTTTGTTTCGCCGTAATGTACGGTACCGCCAACATTGGTCATCCAGAGATAAGGCGTGACTGAACCGCGCCAGCCATCTGAAACTTGAGGGATCGTGGCAACGTCTTCAGCGGCCTGTGCCGGCAAGACGACGAGTGCACTCAGTGCGATGATTGCCAGACTGATCATTTTCTGCATTTGATGCTTTCCTTAAAGTTAGCTCTGCTGAGGCTTTGACAAGCCTTGCAAATTACTTTTCAACATATAACTGTGAAACGTAGGACTTCGTGTGTGGGCCACCATCAACTGTTAGTGCGGCACCGTTAACGTAAGAGGCTCTGGGTGAGGCTAAAAATACAACAATGTTTGCGATGTCTATCGGTACACCCCAACTCTGACCCTTGGGCACTGAGACCGTTTCAAGCTTGTCTCGTTTTGCAATCGCGGTATCTCCTTGCCATTGCCCGCCTGACGCCTGACTTTCCCATAGGCGCAAACGTTCCTCGGATTTGACCACACCTGGGATCACACAGTTCACTCTGATGCCAAATTCTGCTAATTCTGTTGCTAAATCAACAGAAAACCGCACTTCTGCGGCCTTTGCGGGGCCTGTGCAGCTAGAGCCCGGTGGGAAATTGCCCCGCACAGCCGTACGACCCGAGATGTTAATAATCGAGGGGAAGGTCGATTTTTTAAGCAAAGGCAAGGCCCGCTGAGAGACTCTAAACTGGGCAAAAAAGTTAATGGCCATCCCATCTTGCAGCTCGTCATCCGTGACACTGGCAAACGGTTTATAAATTCCGGTTCCGGCGTTGTTGACCAAAATATCCAGGCGGCCAAAACGCGTCTGCATATAAGCAATTAACTTGTCGATGTCTGCAAGCTTGGTCATATCGGCTTGTACGGCTTCGATTGAGCCGCCGTTGGCTGCAGAGTGAGAAGCGACCGCTTCGTCCAACTTGTTTTGACGACGACCGCAAATGACGACGTGTGCACCTTCTTGGGCGAAGGCTTGTGCAGTCGCGAGGCCAATTCCCTCGCTGCCGCCGGTGACGCATACGACTTGTCCAGCTAGATCGAGATTCATCTTGGTTTACCTTTATCTGTTCGTTTAAAGACGTCGTTGTTGGCGGATCTCAATCAACCTTGATGTTGAGTCGCCGAATGATATCGCCGAAGCGCTTGATCTCACTTTGAGTAAAGGTAGCAAGTTGCTCCGGCGTTGAATACTCATATTCAGCACCTTGGGTGATGATCCCTTTTTGTATTTCAGGACGCTCAAGAACTTTTTTTGCAGCGGCGTTCATAAGATCGATCGTTTCTTTTGGGGTACCTGCACGTGCAAACAATGCAAACCATTGCGATATTTGAATGTCTTTATAGCCAGCCTCAGCAAAGGTTGGTACGTCAGGCATCGTGGTTGAGCGTTTTGCGCTGGCAACGGCCAGTACTTTTATTTTTCCTGATTGATACAGCGCAGAGGCCGAAGCCACTCCTACAAAAGAAAGCGCAATTTGCCCCGCGGCGACGTCCCCGATGGCCGGTGCATCCCCTTTGTAGGGGGCATGAACCATGTCAATGCCAGAGATTGCTTTGAAGGCTTCGCCCGCCAAGTGTCCGGTCGAGCCTACTCCGCTACTTGAGAACGCAAGTTTTCCTGGATTTTTTTTGCCGTAGGCAATCAACTCAGCAAGCGTATTGATTCCTAAACGTGGATCCACCGACAATGTGAGCGGAACATAGCCAACCATGCTGACGGGCGCAAAGTCTTTGATTGGGTCGTAGGGCAGGTTTGGATACAGTGTGGGATTCGTGCCATGTGTTGCACTATTACCATTCAACACGGTGTAACCATCAGGTGCAGATTTTGCGACATAGGTCGCACCCACAATACCATTCGCGCCTGTTTTATTTTCAACAACAATCACACCTTTCAATTCGGTGGCCATGTGCTGCGCCATTAATCGCGTCAAGTAGTCGTTTGCACCACCAGCAGCAAAGGGTGAAATAAATTGAATCGGTTTGTCGGGAAAGGCTGCCAGCGCCACGCTCGCAAAGCTGACCAGACAGGCAGTAACACCAGCCTTCACGACAAATCTTTTAAAGTAGTCAAAGTGAGCTTGGTACATAGCAGTCTCCTGAACCGCCCAGCTCAAAGAGTGAGCCGAGCTTTGTGATATTTGTGAGGTTGAAGTGTAAGCACTTTTGCCAATGGGTAGACATTTTTGCCTCAGCAGGCAGCCTCAGCTTCTGCAACGGACACAATATTCCATATTATGGACTTGTTCGTCAAGTAAGATACGACTGGGCGTCTCGTCATCGCCTAGGATATCGATCGTGCATTGCCCCTCGTTTTTCTATCAGTCAACATCTGGATTCGCCAAATGCAGCAGCAAGCCTTAAATAACCACCCGATCATTCAACGCGCCCGCATCGCGATTGCCCTGAACCGGACGCCCGGTTATCACTTTTGTGGCAATTTCTTTAACCTTCTGTACGACGATGTAGATAGCCAGCATTCGATTGTGCATATCGACTCTGCTGCGCAGTGCTCAGATCAAGATGGTCAGATGAGCCTGACAGCCTTTGCAATGTTGGCAGATATGGGTTTGGCAACCGGTATTCGGTTTGGGCTAGATAAAACGACGCGACTGGCAACCGTGTCAATTAGTTTGCAGTTGACCGGGGCGCAAAGGGCAGGGCGCGTTTCGGCGTCAAGTCAGTCGCAAGGCTTTATCCAAGGAGCGCAAGGGCAGCAAGGCTTAAGTCAAACGCGCCTGACGGCGGATGGCGAATTGGTGTGTATCGGACAGGGCGCCTTCATGATCTTACCGGTACCGGGCGGAAAGATTCTCGATCCCATACCCTGGGTTGAAACAAAACCGCCTACAAATCCCCACTTAGATCTATCAAGCCTGAGCGAAGATGAGGCTTGGGTACTCAAACGTGTTGAGCAAGCGGTGACAAAGTCCAATCAAGATAACGGCAATTTTGTTGGACATTTTTTAGGACTTTACCCCAAGGCGACGCCAACCGGCGCTTATGTACAAATTGAAAACGGCGCGCATATTGCAAACCGAGTCAAGCATGTGCAGGGCGGAATTGTTCTAGCCCTCGGAATGGAAACAGCCTCGGCAGCGCTCGGTGCCGATTGGTTGCTTTCTGGGGTTACGGCAACCTATATCAGTCCCGGAGAAGGCGAAACCATCTCTGCCACTTCAACAATCGTGCATCGCGGTCGAATGACTGCAGTTGTGCGCACGCAAGTGGTCAATAGTTCGGGGCGCCAAGCTCTTGAAGTTTTAACAACGCACGCGAGCAAAGGTTAATGATGCGTTGAGTCGTGCGTTTGATTTTTTTTAACCTTAGGTTCTTTATAACGGTTATAGCCCCAAAGATATTGCTCGGGCATTTGGGCAATCATCGCTTCCATCTCTTGATTAATGATAGTTGCTGCGGCGATTAAATCATCGGGTAAAGCTTGCTCGAGTTTTTTGTAGTGCAGGGTGTACCCTTGGCCGATACCATTGCGCTTAGCGCCCAAGATAAAGATTGTGGCCCCCGACAGTTTTTGCAATCGCTGAACTAAGGTCATCGTGTAGGCAGGCTTACCAAAAAATGGCGCCCAAACGCCTTCGCCTTCAGGGGGAACTTGGTCAGGCAAGATCCCAACGGTATGACCGCGTAACAAAGTCTTGACCAATGTGCGTACGCCCGATTGATTTGCCGGTGCCATTGTGAGCTGTTCGCGCGAACGCATTTTTATAATCCAGCCTTGTAACCATTCAAAGTGAGGGGGCTTAAAGAGCACGGTCGAGCGATAGCGGCTGCTATAGACCGGCCCAAGTAACTCAAAGCACCCAGAGTGTGGCGAAAGCAAGATCACCCCTTTACCAAGTGCGAGCGCATCGTCAAACTGCGTCCAGTTATCGCAGGCAAGCTTTGTATTTAAAAACGCGTTATCACGTCGAGTCCACCAAAAAGGCATCTCATAAATCAATTGCCCTGAGTGAAGCAGGGCAGCGCGCAAGGTTTTTGCTGTTGACTCTGGAAACGCTTGTTTAAGATTTACAGCGGCGCGCCTTTTGTACCGTCCGGGCAGTTGCCAGGCCAACCAACCTGCGCACCAACCCAAGATCTGAACCACTCTTAACGGAAGAGATCCGATTAGTTTGAATAATAAAGTGGCGAGCACTGGACCAATTTTGTTTAGCATAACGAATAGAATAACAAAACAACCTCACTAAAAGTCCGAATATTCATGAAACTGACAGATTTAATCACTCCGGTAGCGCTCATCGATTTGCCGCGCATGCAGCACAATATTGAGCGGATGCAAACGCAAATTAATGGCTTAGGCGCAAATTTTCGGCCTCACGTTAAAACGTCGAAGTGCGTGGAGGCCACGCGTGCTCAAGTACAGGCCGGCGCACATGGTATTACCGTTTCGACGATCAAAGAGGCTGAGCAGTTTTTTGCCGCCGGTATCACTGATATTTTATATGCGGTGGGTTTGGCGCCCAATAAACTGGCTTCTGCCGCCGCCTTAATGCACAAGGGTTGTGATTTAAAGGTACTGACCGATAGCGTGCAATCAGCGCAGGCGATTGCCGCCTTTGGTAAAACACATGGCGTGTGCTTCAAGGTGTTGATCGAGATCGACACGGACGATCATCGTTCAGGTATCAAGCCAGAAGCAGCCCAATTGTTAGAGGTTGCACGAGCTTTAACGGCACCAGAGTGCGAGATTGTCGGTGTGATGACCCATGCGGGTTCGAGCTACGACCTCAATACCCCCGAAGCCTTGATCTCGATGGCCGAGCAAGAGCGCGCTGGGTGTGTGCGTGCAGCAGAGCGCCTGCGACAAGCGGGATTTGCCTGCACCGTTGTGAGCATCGGCTCAACGCCCACCGCGCTATCAGCGCAAAATTTGAAAGGCGTGACTGAGGTGCGTGCTGGTGTTTACATTTTTTTTGATTTAGTCATGCACAACGTAGGCGTATGCGCGATGAATGAAATCGCGCTAAGCGTTTTGACCAGTGTGATCGGGCATCAAGAAGATAAAGGCTGGGCGATCATCGATGCAGGCTGGATGGCCATGAGTCGCGATCGTGGTACGCAAAAACAGGGTGTTGACTTCGGCTACGGACAAGTATGCGACCTGAAAGGTGCGCCGATTAAAGGCTATACGGTAAGCGCGGCAAACCAAGAGCACGGAATTATTTCGCGCGCGGGTCAACCCGATTTAGAGATTGCAAAACATTTCCCCATCGGTACGCAGTTCAGAATCCTGCCGAATCACGCCTGCGCAACCGGTGCACAGTACCCAGAGTATCAGGCGCTCGATGCAACAGGTCATGTTCAAACCTGGAGCCGCTTCTACGGTTGGTAACGATTGATCGGTCGCTCGCTCAATTTTATCTATGGCGACTATTGCGGATTGATGGCTTCTCAGGAGGTAGGCACACTACACGCTTGTTTGATTGAACAAGAGGTGTTCAGTGCCCATACAGTGTTTAAAATCAGTTTTCAAGGAACCCAAGCCAGGCTGCGCGGTGCAGTCGGGTCAAGGGATGACCGAATACATCATCATCGTGGCGCTTGTCGCCGTCGCGGCGATCGCGGTATATCAATATCTGGGTCAAGTGCTACGGGCTCAAACTGCGGCGGTTGCTAAAGAACTCGCCGGCGAAGACGGTACCCAGCAAACCCGCGCAGCAAAGTCAGCGGCTCAGTCTGCTGCAGCTCAGGCAGCGGCCAAGTCGTTAAAAGACTTTACAGGTAATGCTAGTGGGTCGGGCCGATGATTGCATGGGTAACCACAAAATCTCGAGCCTCAAGTACTTCACGCGAAGTGGTTCAACTCGGCCAGATACTACCTCTTGGTCTAATCGTCTGCGTGGTCGGACTGCTTGCCTGGATTTCCTCCTTAAATCTAGGGCGATTGGTTCACAACAAAGCCTCGCTCATTCGT
>CALQNE010000032.1 GCA_943331855.1 Bordetella parapertussis | reverse complement strand
TTCAACACGATGCTTTTTGACTCGGGCGGCGAGAGCTTGGCAGCCGCATCCGCAACCTTTCCGTAAGTCACCGTACGAGCAGACTTCGCGTGCGTAATGACGCCTTTGCTCACGGTCAGCTCAGCAACCGGTACATTAAACTGATCGGCAGCCGCCTGCATCAACATCATTCGCGCTGCAGCGCCACCACGACGAACATAGTCATGCGAGTCACGAATACCGCGACTACCGCCAGTCGCCATCGCACCCCAAGCACGCTTACGTGCCAAGTTTTGGCCCGCTGACGGCGCCTCGTAAGTCACTTTTTTCCAATCACAGTCGAGCTCTTCTGCCACTAATTGTGCCAAACCGGTGCGAGTGCCCTGACCCATCTCAGAACGCACGATACGAATCACCACAGTATCGTCAGGCTTGATGACCACCCACAAATTAACTTCTTCTGCCGAGAGCGCTTGTGCAGTCGCTTGTGCGAGCGCCGAACGCGAGCTCGTCAAACCAAGTGCCAAGCCGGCACCGGCGGCCGCAGTCGCAATTAAAAATTGACGACGCCCGGGTCTTGAGGGGCGCTGATTTTGCGTTGCAGTGATCGCTTGCGCGCGGAGAGATTGAATAGTTTTTGTTGTCATGTTCTGTCCCCTTACGCTTTCGCGACGCCAGCGGTGGCGTAATCGTTGAGAACATCAGCCAACTGTTTTTGTCCGGCTGCAACGTGAATACCATCGCGGATACGCTGATACGTACCGCAACGGCAGATATTCGTCATCGCTGCATCAATGTCTGCATCAGTCGGTTTAGGAACACGCTTGAGTAATGACACGGCGGCCATCACCTGCCCCGATTGACAGTAACCACATTGGGGAATATCAAGTGCAATCCAAGCTTGTTGCACGGCGTGGCTGGTATCTTTTGAAAGACCTTCAACAGTCGTAATCGCCTGGCCCGCGGCACTGGCCACCGGAATCGAACAGGAGCGCACCAACTCACCATTGAGTTGCACCGAGCAGGCGCCACACTGAGCCACACCACAACCATATTTGGTTCCGGTCAAACCAAGCACCTCGCGCAAAGCCCACAACAAAGGCATATCTGGCTCAACGTCGACATTGTGTACTGTGCCGTTTACTTTAAGTTCCATGAAAAGCACCTCAAGTGAGTGATCTGCCAACAAGATTTAAACGAAAGTCCGCCGATAGCGTCTTTGTATAGATTTGTGGTGAATTATATATTTATTACCCGAATTTATAGGGTATTTAAGGCCAAGACCCCTGCGATTAGCAGGGTTAATAACCTATTCGTGTCCGACCGAACCCAGCCAAAGTCCGCAGGGGATCGTTTTATGTCGCTGACCGTTCAATCTCACATCAGCTAGGCTGCTAAATAACTTTTAAAGTGCCGATTAATCTTTGCGGTGATGTACTCTCCCGCATTCACCGGTAGGTATTTTTCGACTTGCCCCGCCTCAACGCAGGTCGGGATGCACTGAATCAAGGCGTCCGGATTCGGCTGGTGAAAAAAGACCAAAGACAAGCGGCGGCTCGCCAAGGCATCTGTGGCACTTGGGTTTGCAACACGATGCACTGTCGAAACCCAACGGTCATTCGTCCATTGCGCCATCATGTCGCCAATATTCACCACAAAGGTGCCTGGCTCAACGCTGACGTCTTGCCATGTCCCGTTTTTGGTGCGGATTTGTAAACCACCGGGCGCAGACGTCGGTGCAACAATCGTGAGCGTGCCGTAATCTGTGTGCGGGCCAGCGCGCAGCTGTCCGGGCAAGGCCGGCTGGGTCTGGGCCGGATAATGATTGATCGCCAACGACGCCATGCTGTGATCCACTTTATTGGCAAACCACTGGCGTTCTAAGCCCAGGCTTAAGGCAAATATCCCGAGTAGATCTTGCGCCAGTTGATTCACTTGCTGGTAGTAAGACTGCATCACCACCTTAAATTCAGCCGGACCTTCTGGCCAGATATTCGGTGCATAGGCCGTCTCACCATACTGTGCCATCAACTCAGCCGCGAATACATCGACGGGCCCAATACGGTAGCGCTCAAACAAATCAGGCGGGGCCTGACGATCTTGTTTCAAATCGCTCGCATCCATTGAGTACGACAACCCAAGCTCAGCGAGCCCCGTGTAGCCGCGATTGGCATGCTTCAGCGCCTTGACTGCATTTTTATCGCTCACCGGCAAGTCAAAAAATCTCGTCGCCACCGCCTGCGCATGCTGAACAATCTGTTGCGTCAAAGGTGTTCCCTTGACGCACAAAAAGCCGATCTCACAAAGCGCCTGATCCACTTGGCACAACAATTGCTTTAGATCTGATGTCGAGCCCGCTGATTGATAGTAGGCCGAGAGGTCCAGTAGAGGAATTTGTTGCATGGTCGGTGGGTTCCAGTCGTTTGAAAGGCTTTTAACTAGTCGGGTAACGAAACTGCTAGCCAAACTGTCACCGGCTGCCTTCCGTGTTCTTGACCTTCAAGCAAATTCCGTGCCGACACCGCTTTACGCGTTTTTTAATCGTTCAATTTTTGAGGATCGTGCAATGACATACTCACGCTTTATTCGTTTTAGCGCCAAGTTGACAGCGCTGACCGCTATCAGTTTGAGCATCGGCGCTCAGGCCGCAGATATCAAAATCGGCCTGGTCGCGGCGCTCACGGGACAATCAGCACAATCAGGCGAGGCGATCACGCGTGGTTTGACCATTGCCATTGACGAGATCAACGCGAAAGGCGGCGTGCTTGGCGAAAAACTTGTGCTGATTAAGCGTGATGATGAATCAAGCCCACCGAAAGGCGTTACAGCCGCACGCGAACTCATCTCAAACGAAAAGGTCGTCGCATTATTTGGCGGGATCGATACGCCGGTTTCTCTGGCAATCGTGCCGATTGCGAATCAGAACAAAAAACCATTAATGGGCGTCTGGGCTGCTGGCACTAACATTACTAAAAATGGCGCGAATCCAAACTATGTATTTCGCGTATCAGCACAAGATGATTTAGTGGATATTGCGCTCATTCAATACGCAATGAGTAAATACAACTCGAAAAAACCTGGCCTGATTCTGGTGAACAACCCTTGGGGGGAATCAAACGAGAAAGGCCTGAAGGCCGCAGCAGCTGCTGCCAATTTGCCAATTGCCGGTGTCGAGAAACTTGAGCAATCAGATATTGATGTCACGCCCCAGCTGAATCGTTTAAAAAGCGCGGGTGCTGACTCCTTGATTTTAGTGGCCAACGCTGCGCCTGGCGCACAAATGATGAAATCTCGCGAGCGGATGGGATGGAACATACCGGTCATCTCGCACTGGGGCATCTCGGGCGGCCGGTTTGACGAACTAGTAGGTCCGTCTGCGGGCGATGTGCACTTTATTCAAACATACAGTTTTTTCTCACCCCCCACACCCACCTCTGAACGGGTCATGGCAGAACTCAGCAAGCGCTACGGCGTCAAAACCGCTGCCGATATTATTGCGCCAGTCGGCACCGCCAACGCCTACGATGCCATGCATCTGCTTGCGCTGGCCATTTCAGCAGCAAAGAGCACTGACGGCGACGCCATTCGTATCGCACTTGAAAAAATCGAGTCGTATCCGGGCTTGATCAAAACCTACAACAAGCCCTTTGCGAGCGCCAGTCACGAGGCACTGGCACCCGAGGACTATGTGATGGTGCGATACGACTCGGGCAAGATCGTACCTGTGAAATAAGTAATGGGACTTTCAGAATACGTCTCTGCCCTGATTACTGGAGCAGGCATCGGTAGCATGTATGGTCTGGTTGCACTTGGTTATTACGCCACCTATGCCGTGTCGCGTACGGTGAACTTTGCCCAAGGCGCCTCGCTCATGCTTGGCGCCGTACTCACCTTCAGCTTAACGACGCTATGGCACTGGCCCGTGTGGCTCGCAGTGCCCTTGGCGCTCGTGCTGTGCGGACTCTGGAGCTATTTTGTTGAGATCATTGCAGTCAGGCCTTTTGTCAGTCGCAATTCAGACGCCTGGCTAATGGCCACCGTGGCCCTTGGTTTGATTCTTGAAAACATCGTGCTGTTTAGCTTTGGTAAAGATCCACGCGGTCAAACGACGCCCTTGCTGCAACAAGGTTTCGCGCTGGGCGGTTTGCGCATCAATGCACTACAGCTTCTCATCCCTCTGATGGGATTTTCAATTGCGATTGCCTTAGCACTTGGCATGCGTCTGACCTCAACAGGCAAATCTCTGCTTGCCATCGCGCAAAATCGTAGTGCAGCAAAGCTAATGGGGATTGATTCAGAAAAAATGATTGGCCTGGCCTTTGCTTTGGCAGGCGTATTTGCCGGCATTGCCGGGATATTAATTGCCCCCCTCTACACCGTGTCAGCAGGCATGGGTACCGTGTTTGGAATAAAGGCCTTTGCTGCAGCGATCTTAGGCGGGATCGAAAGTGCCACCGGAGTGATGGCAGGCGGACTGCTGTTAGGCATTATCGAAGCCCTGCTTGTGACAGCCTTTGGTTCGACCTACGCCCAAATGTTTTCCTTCGGCCTCACCATTATCGTTCTTGCGTTCAGGCCTGTCGGCTTATTTGGCAAACGCGGGATCAATAAAGTATGAACGCGTTACGTACAGCCTCAGTAATTGGCGGGTTCTGGCTCTTTCTTGGCTCTTTAACCGTATTTTTCATTAATGATTATCAGTCGCTGGTGCTCGGCACCGTTGCGATCACAGCCATCGTCGGTATCGGCTTAAACGTCTTAATGGGCTTGGCCGGACAAACCTCTCTCGGCCACGCTGCGTTTTATGCCATTGGCGCCTATGCCACCACCTTACTCACGATGAAGCTTGGTGTGCCGTATCTCATCGCACTCATCGGTGCCGCTTTGATCTCAGGCGTAGCGGGCGCTTTACTTGCACTGCCGGCCTTGCGGGCCAAAGGCCCGTATCTGGCAATGATTACGATTGCCTTCGGCTATTTCGTCGAACAAGGCATCGCCGAATGGAAAGATCTCACCGGGGGCTGGAACGGCATTATGAATATCCCGCGCCCGATGCTCGGTGGCGCCGAGATCTCAGGCGTACAACTGACCTGGTTCGCTATTTTTATCAGTGCGCTGTTGATACCTGCGTACGCGTGGTTTGCGCAGAGCCGTTGGGGCCTCATCATGCGCGCCACCCGAGATGCAGAGATCGCAGCTAGTGCACTGGGGGCAAAGCTGTTAATTGTTCGAGTCATTGCTTTCAGTATATCGGCCGCACTTGCCGGCATCGCAGGATCACTGTTTGCAAGCATGAATGGCTTCATTAGTCCTGAATCCTTTCCTTTTTTTCAATCGATTATTTTTTTGCTAATGCTGATGATTGGTGGCGTAGGCTATGCCGCTGGCCCGTTAATTGGCGCGATCGTAGTGATCTTGCTGCCTGAATCACTTTCGATGCTCGCAGAATACCGGCTCATTTTTTTTGGCGGTTTACTACTGATTGTTTTACTGATTGCACCGAATGGTATCGCGGGTGCTCTGGCTGCATTGTGGCAAAAAGTATTTGCACGTTTGAGCAAGCTGAAGAACAATCGCGAACCAGACAAGACGTCAGCGCCCGACCTCGTTGCAAGAGCCCCAGCCTCAATCGGTTTTAAGCAAACATCTACCGCGGTTTTAACAATCAGTGATCTGGGCGTTTTGTTTGGCGGCAACCATGCCTTAAAAGACGTTTCTCTGAGCGCCGCAGGTGGAAAAATTACCAGTTTGATCGGTCCAAATGGTGCCGGCAAAACAACCTTGATCAACTTGGTCACTGGTTTTTATCAAGCCACACGCGGCACGGTGATGCTCAACGAACAACAATTGAGTGGGCTCAGCAGCGCTCAGATCGGTCGTAGCGGTCTGACGCGCACATACCAAACATCACAATTATTTGGCTCATTAAGCGTGTTGGATAATGTGTATGTAGGGCTCTTGCAAGGGCGACTCTGGGGCGCCATCCCCATTGCCTCACAATACGATTTCTGCGAGCAGCTATTGCGCTTTGTGGGCTATCTTGGTGCACCAGGCGAATCTGCTCAGGCGCTTGCACATGTCGACCGTCGTTTAGTTGAAATTGCACGGGCACTCGCTGCTCGCCCAGCTTTTGTCTTACTTGACGAGCCCGCGGCCGGTTTAAGTGCCGAAGAAAAAATTCAACTAGCGTCTGTCTTAAAAAATATTGCCGATGCGGGCGTGGGCGTCTTTATCATCGAACACGACATGACACTGGTCATGAGTATCTCAGATCAAATTCACGTGCTGGATTCAGGGAAGTTAATTGCCTCAGGTGCTCCGATCGAGATTCAACAGAGTGCCGTTGTGAAAGCAGCCTACTTGGGAAGCGGTGAATCAACATTTTTAAATCAAATCGCGACTGCGACGCCTGCTCAAGACCGCGCGCAAGACGTCTTGGTCATTGGACGCCTCGCTGCAAACTATGGGGCAGCCAATGTATTAACCGATATCGAGTTTGCTGTCCGACAAGGTGAGACCGTTGCCGTGCTTGGCGCAAATGGCGCCGGAAAGTCAACCCTGATGCGTGTGCTCTCGGGGCTACATCCACAATTTTCTGGCTCTATCGGCTTTGATGGTCGCGATATCAGCCATCTTGCTGCCCATCAGGTTGCCCGCCTGGGTTTGGTCATGGTGCCTGAAGGTCGTCAAGTTTTTTCAGAGCTCAGTGTCGAAGACAACATTCGAATTGGCGCCCATGCACGCGCAGCACTGACGAGCGAGAAGCTACAAAAAATCTATGCCATGTTTCCAAAGCTCCTGGCCCTAAAAACGCGGCGTGCAGGCTTGCTATCTGGAGGTGAACAACAGATGCTAGCAATCGCACGCGGCCTAGCAGCCGAGCCCCTGATGCTCTTACTCGACGAGCCGTCCTTAGGTTTAGCACCCGCCATTGTTGAAGACTTATTTCTACGGCTCGCTGAGCTTAAGGCTCAGGGTTTAACCATTTTACTGGTCGATCAACGGGCGGACTTAGCGTTGGCGTTATCCGATCACGCAAACTTATTGGCCTCAGGCCACATGGTATTTAGCGGGACGTCTGACGCTTTACGCGACTCAGGAAAATTGACAGAGGCCTATCTCGGGCACTAAAAAACCATACTTTAAAACGATCTACGTATGAAACATTCAAAAGCCACAGAACGTCTGCCTACGCATGGTCGGTTTACGTATCAAGCCATCACGCAACGCCCCGACTATCAGTGGCCTAACAAAAGCCGACTGGCGGTCTATATCGGTTTTAACGTTGAGCACTTTGCCTTCGGTTCTGGGCTCGGTGCAAACCTGGGCCCGCTCAGCCCGCAACCTGACGTCCTGAATTACAGCTGGCGCGAATATGGCAATCGTGTGGGCGCGTGGCGGTGCCTGTCTATGTTTGATGAGCTGGCGCTTCCGACGGGCGCACTGATTAATACCGCTCTTTATGATCACTGCCCTGAGCTCGTTGCCGCACTCGTTGCACGGGGCGACGAACTCATTGGGCACGGCCACACAAACGCCGAACGGCAAGGGCAGTTCTCTGAAGAAGATGAATTTGCCTTGCTCTCTGATTGCCGGGCTCGCATCCTGAGCGAAAGCGGTATCGCACCAACAGGCTGGCTGTCACCGTGGATCTCTGAAAGCGCAGTGACCCCCGACCTACTTGTCGAAGCAGGCTACGACTACACTTTAAACTGGTGTCATGACGACCAGCCAGGCCTGATGCAAACACGCAATGGCCAAGGACTTTGGTCGATTCCCTACCCACAAGAAATCAACGATATCCCTATGCTGATTGGCCGCCAAATGGACATGGCGCCTTTCGCGCAAATGATTATTGACCAGTTTGACGAAATGCTCAGACAGTCCAGTTTGCAACCGCTCGTCATGGGAATCGCTCTTCATCCCTATCTAGTGGGTCAACCGTACCGTCTATTACATTTACGTCGAGCACTTGCACATTTGGCGGCTGCGCGCGACCGCAATGACATCTGGTTCACGACCCCTGGCGCGATTCATCGCCATGTACAAGCCTTGTGATGCTGCGAGTGCAGAATATTTGCACCGCACGCCACAATTTCTGTCGTGGATAGGCGAGAATAGACTCATATCTCGCCTGAACACTAAAGAAAGGATCCTGCAACATGAGCCCTCTACAATTTCACATGATCGCTGGCGCACCGGATCCAGTCGCGCCATTTAGCCACGCCGTTGAGGCTGATGGTTGGGTTTTTGTCACTGGCCAAATGCCGTTTGTCGATACCTCGATCGACACGCCCTACCCTGAAGGGATTGAAGCGCAAACAAAGCAGGTCATGAAAAACCTAAGCAACGTACTTGAGGGCGCGGGCCTGACTCTTAAAAACGTAGCGTCGGTTCGTATCTATTTAACGCACTTTTATGAAGACTACGATCGCATGAATGCGGTCTATGCAACCTATTTTGAACCGGGTCAACGCCCTGCCCGCACCTGTATTGGCGTCACCGGCTTAGCCAAAGGTGCGCGTGTTGAAATTGACATGGTTGCCAAACGGTTTTGAAATAAACGTTGGCCCGATCTGCAGTGGCAACCTTTACTGTTCAAGTTTGATATTTGCTTCTTGAATCACCTTCGCCCATTTCTTGCGCTCTTGCACAACAAAGTTTGCAAATAGTTCTGGGGTACTTTCTATGATTTCAACTTTGCGCGCCTTCATCGCTTGCTTAAGCTCGTCTGTTTTATAAGCTTGTGCAGCGGCTGCAGCAATTTTGTTAATAATATTTTTGGGTGTTTGAGCAGGTGCATACAAGCCACCCCAGCCCACCCCTTCAAAGCCTGGAAAACCAGACTCGGCAACTGTCGGAACGTCTGGCAGATAGAGAAAACGTTCGCCAGAGGTCACCGCAAGTGCGCGCAATTTACCTGAGGCGATCTGCTCAGACGCGTTGCTGATGTCATTGGGCATGACTTGAATTCGGCCACCCATCATATCGGTATAGGCTGGGACCATGCCTTTATAAGGAATGCCCACGATATTGACACCCGCTTCTTTTTTGAATTGCTCGAACGACAGATGGCTTGAGCTGCCGATCGCTCCAAGCCCATAGTTCATGATCCCCGGCTGACTTTTGGCCTGCTTGATCAGATCCGCTAGCGTTTGAATGGACGAAGTCGCGGGCACAACAAACACGTTAATCGCTTTGTACATCAAGACGATTGGTGCAAAGTCTTTGTCAGAGTCATAGGGCAGCGACGGATACAAAAATTCGTTTGTCGTGTGGGTGCCTGTGCCGCCCAGCAAAAGGGTGTATCCATCTGGCGCGGCGGCAGCCCCCATTTTGGTACCCACAATCCCCGCTGCACCCGTTACGTTTTCAACAACCATGGCTTGACCTAAGATGGGAGACATCGCTCCAGCGACTTGGCGCATGACGATGTCGGCAGGACCACCCGCAGCAAAGGGCACAATAATTTTGATGGCTTTAGTTGGGTACTCTTGAGCCCCTGCCTGCTGGCTCACTAATACTATTAAGCCTGTGAGCGTCGCAGTCATCAATTTTTTGAAGCTGCCTGTTATCTTGTCATGAAGCATTGTATGAATCACTGGATTGTCTCCTGGGTGTTAATCATTAAGGTCTAAGTTGATCAATCAGGCCATCAACGGATGGTTCGTTTTCAAAATGCTGAACAATACCTTTGAGCGCCTGATAACGAACTCGCGCATCGGCGAACGGCCATTCATCTGTCATCGCAGCCAGATTGCTTTGAGCCTCATCCCACTCAAAAGCAAACCTCGAGAGATCCGTGATTTCATCGCTCAGTACCGTATTATTTTTAAGCAAAACAACAACTTTACTTCCCCAGTCGCTCATGCCTTCGGCAGCTTGCACAATAACGCAACGACTCAAGTCATGAATCGTACCCACCCCATAGTGCTGATCAAAATCAGTAATTTTTAAGGTGCCATCACGCAGACCCGTTGCGAGCATAAACGCACAACTCATAATCGCGCCAGTCGGCGAGTCAAACGGTCCATAATTTTTTGTTCCGGGGTAATCGGCGTTACGCGGCGAAAGCGTGACCGTGATTGACTTGACATCCTCTGCAACAAAATGATGTTGCCGTTGCAAGGTTAAAAGTTGATACAGCGGCCCTTGATTAATAAGACAGCCCGGCAAGGGCTTATAAACCACCGTTGGCGTCTGCCAAGTCCATTGAGGCGCAGCGACCACTGCCTTGCCTGCAAACGTTGCGTACAGCCCACTATCGCCCTCGAGCGCCTGAGAGGCTGCTGGGAACCCCTGCTGTGCCAGTCGTGCAGCAATCACACCACCGCGCGCGGCATTGGCCACTTGAAGGCGCCACTCTGGTGTTCCTTCTCCCCAGCACTGCATGGTTCCTGCAGAGGATTGACTCGCCAGGCCAAGCGCGTGGGCCGTTTTTGCAGCATCAAGCCCAAGTAACTTCGAGACCGCCGCAGCCGCAGCAAAGACACCAAAAACAGAGGTCGCACGAAATCGATTTTTGACGACAGACGCAGCCGCGCCCGCAGCAATGCTGGCCAAACACTCATAGCCCGCAGCCAACGCCGTTAACACCTCTCGCCCACTTGCTTGACACTCTTGTGCAACCGCCAATACCGCGGGGATCACGATGCAACCCGGGTGAGCCACAATATCGGCGAACGTGTCATTTTGCCCACGTGAACACATTCGATAGGCATCTACATACGCCGCATCAGCGGCCCTGAGTTGCAAGGGCAAAACAATCGTTTTGGCTTGACCGGGTGCCGAGTGCATTTGGACCACTGCCTCTAGCAAGGAGCGATCATCCGCAGCTGTCACCGACATCGTTGTGCCATACAACAGGCATGTCTTCAATTTTTGAATCACGGGTGCAGGAATATCTTCGTAACGAAGATTGGCAACAATCTGAGCAAGCTGTTGGGAATATGTCATAAGAATGGCGGACTGTTTGGTTAGAGGCGTTGTGTCAGTCGCAGCGCTCTGACACCCGTACTGTATGAAGCCTGAAGCAACAAAGGCAAAGATTACACTTGCTGCACTGCCGCATTCGCAGTTGCGATCTTTTGTTCAGTTTAGCAAGCCCTAGAGTGTCTGCGGATTAATTCAAAAGCGATTACCGGATTATGATGATGCTAGCCCGTAGATAGTCTGCGCAAGGCATTCTCAACTATTACAAACAACAAAAGCCGCTCTCATGAAAAATCAACAAGTCATCCTCGTCAGTCGCCCTACCGGCTGGGTCACGCCTGAAAATTTTCAACTCGTTGACGCCGACATGCCCGTACCCGGTAACAATCAAGTCCTGATCCGTAATCAGTGGCTGTCGCTTGATCCCTATATGCGTGGTCGCATTTCAGATGCAAAGTCTTACGCACAAGGGGTTAATCCAGGCGAGGTGATGGTCGGCGGTGCCGTGGGCGAGGTCGTTGAATCAAACTCTCCTGACTTCAAGCCGGGCGAAATTGTGCTGGCCCCGACCGGCTGGCGTCTGTATGGCGCGATCAACGCCAAGGCCGTCACCAAGATCGACACGTCCAAGGTGAGCCCCACTGCATATTTAGGAATTCTAGGGATGCCTGGCATCACCGCGTGGACAGGACTCATTGATATCTGTCAGCCCAAAGCTGGTGAAACCGTTGTGGTGGATGCGGCCTCGGGCGCAGTCGGTGGCGTAGTGGGACAACTTGCGAAACATGCTGGTTGCCGCGTAGTTGGCATCGCCGGTGGCGCTAAAAAATGCCAATACGTCGTCGCTGAGTTAGGCTTTGATGCGTGCATTGACCATCGCTCAAGCAACTTTGCGGCAGAGCTTGCAGCCGCACTACCGCAAGGCATCGACTGTCTCTTTGAAAACGTGGGGGGCGAAATTTTTGAACAACTCCTCACGCACATGAATACCTTTGGCCGCATCGCGCTGTGTGGCATGGTCTCAGAATTTAACCGCGATGCCCACGCCTACCGCAGCATTCGAGCAATCTTGGTGAGTCGCCTACGCGTACAGGGTTTTATTGTGTCCGACAAGCTCGACACCTGGCCTGCGATTCGCAAACAACTTTACGATTTAGTCGTGGCCGACAAACTTAAATTTCGCGAGTCAATCGCGATAGGTCTGGGTAGCGCACCGCAAGCGCTGGTCGGGATGCTGAAAGGTGAAAACTTTGGTAAGCAGTTGGTCAAACTCGTTTAGTTGCCCAATTTCGGATATAGCTGCAGTGCAAAAAAATACCTAATTGATTAAGGGGAGACATGATGAAGGCAGTCAAGGTTCTATGTGCTGGTTTGTATTTCGCTTTTGTTGGCATCACAACCGCTGCCTATGCTCAAGATGTTTATCCCAGTAAATCAATCAAGATTATTTCGCCTCTAGGTGCCGGCGGGGCCACCGATGTGGGCGCACGCGCCGTTGCCGCCAAACTCACCGAGCGGCTCGGTCAAACCGTCTTCGTTGAAAATCGACCCGGTGCAGAAGGGGTGATCGGAGTCGACGCAGGTGCAAAATCTGCTCCTGATGGTTATACCTTTGTACTCGGTTCAAGCACAACGCTTGCAGCAAATTTTTATTTAAGAAAATCGTTACCGTTTCATCCCACCAAAGACCTTGAGCCGGTCGCGATGTTAATGAAAAATTTTTACAACGTCATTGTGATTAATCCTGCAATTCCGGCAAACAATCTAAAAGAGCTCATCGCACTGGCCCAGGCACAACCAGGAAAATTGAATTACGGCACAGGCACCAGTGGCTCAAAAATTTGCGTCGAAATGCTCAAATCGATGGCGAAGATCGATCTGCAAATGGTCAATTACAAAAGTTCTGCACAAGCCTTAAATGATTTACTTGGTGGGCAAATTCAATTGGTGTGTGAACCCATCGCCATTGCCTTTCCGCATATACAGGCTGGGCGACTCAAGGCGCTCGGCACCACGAGCCTCTCTCGCTACCATGGCGCCCCCGCACTAACAACCTTAAGTGAAGAAGGCTTACCGGGCTTTGAGTATGCCGCTTGGTTAGGAATCTTTGCGCCTGCGAATACGCCGTTAAACATCAGGCAAGTATTCAGCAAAGCGGTCGCTGACGTGTTACGCGATCCCGATACCATCGGTAAAATTCAAAATGCAGGCGCCGAACCAATGATTGGCGGGCCAGAAGAGTTGGCCGCGCTATTAAATGCCGAGATGATCAAGGCGGGGGACATCATCAAAAAATCAGGCATCACTCCTGAGTAAAACAATCACGCTCACCACAGGCCATCAGCACCCACATGCGCGCATCCTTCATGACACTCAAGCTCGTTAGACGCTGTGTACTTTTGGTGGCGAGCGGATTAATGGCTTATGCCCCGAACGCACTGGCGCTCACGTATCCCGAACGTCCGATACGCTTTGTCGTTCCTTTTGCGGCGGGTGGCGCAACCGATGTGGTGGCGCGCTTAATTGCGCCCAATCTTTCGGCCCTGCTTGGACAAACGGTGGTCGTTGAAAATCGACCCGGTGCGGCAACGGTCATCGGCACGACCTTCGTCGCGCAGTCGGCACCAGATGGCTATACCATTTTGCAAGGGTCGGCCAGCTTGGCAATCACCGCAAGCACCATGGCGAAACTTCCCTACAACGTCACGCGCGACTTAGTTCCCGTAATACAGACCTCGTCTCAGGCCTATCTAGTTGTCGTGCGCCAATCGTCAGAAATAAAATCACTTCAAGATCTGATTAATTACGCGCGGAAAAATCCGAACAAACTAAGCTTTGGGACACCTGGCCACGGCAGTAGCGGCCATCTCTCTATTGAACAGTTCTGTCTTGAAACCGATATCAAAATGACGCATGTAGCCTACAAGGGCGACAATCCCGCCCTCACCGATTTACTCGGAGGGCACATTGATCTGATGTTTCTCACAATCTCAGGCGCCTTCCCACATCTGCGTTCTGGTCAAATGCGCGCAATCGCCATCACAGCACCACAGCGCTCGATCCGCTTTCCCGAGGTACCCACCATCGCTGAATCAGGCGTACCAGGCTATGAAGCCAGTTCGTGGAATGGCGTATTGGTTCCCGCAGGCACACCCAAAGAAATCGTCGAACGACTTGAGCGTGAGCTTGCGAAAACATTGAAATCACCCGAACTCTTGAAATGGTACTCAGATAATGGCGCAGAGCCGGGCGCACCAACCTCGGCTGAGTTTGCAGAGGTCATTCGTGTGCACTTAGAAAAATGGGCGCGGGTGGTAAAACAAATCGGGCTCACGCCCGACTAGCCCCGCTAGAGCTTGATACCGGCCACCTTCACAATCGCTGCGCCTTTTTCAATTTCGCGTTCAATAAACTTTGCGAATTCATCGGGTCGATCAGCAACAATATCAGCACCCAAGGCTGTCATCGTTTTTTGAACAGCCGCAGTGGCTAAAGCAGCACGGATCCCCGAGTTCAAACGGATAATCACCTCGGGATCGGTCCGGGCAGGCGCCAAAATACCCGTCCATGCACTGAAGTCAAACGGTTGCTTCACAATCTCTTGCATCGTCGGTAAATCTGGCATCAGGCTTGATCGTTGGGCCGTCGTCACCGCAATGGCTCGCAGCTTGCCGGCCTGCACTAACGAGGCTACTGAAATAATATTGGCAAACATCAAATCAAGGTGCCCACCTAGCAAATCACGCACGGCGGGCCCCGTACCTTTGTACGGAATATGCGTCATTGAAATACCAGCTAGATGGCTCGTCATCTCTCCAGAAAAATGATCGTTCGTCCCGTTGCCAGATGAGCCGTAGGTGAGCTTTCTAAGTTTTGCCTGTTTAATCAAATCGTCGTAGTTTTGAATGGGTGAGTCTGGCAAGACCGTCAGGACAAAAGGAGATTTCGCTGCTAAACAAATCGGGGCAAAATCCCTAAGCGTATCGAACGGCATGGGAGAGATCAGCGAGGGATTACTGGCATGCGGCGCACTCGTTGCAAGCAAGGTGTAGCCATCCGCCGCCGCTTTTGAAACGAATTCAGAGCCAATCAAGGCGCCGGCACCCGCTTTGTTTTCAACCACCACTGGTTGACCCAAATTTTGACTTAACGGAACGGCCAAGGCCCGTGCTAGCGCATCGGTTCCGCCTCCAGGTGCAAACGCCACCACCAACGAAACCGGTTTGACAGGATAAGGCGTCGCGCCCTGCGCGAACGATCCGGCAACGCTCATGCCCGAGGCGATTGAGATGCCAATAAATTGTCTACGATCCATTTAGTGTCTCCGGTACTCGCTTGAATGCGAGATTAGTTATTCAGACATTGATGCAAAGTCAACCTACTACAGCAAACTACCCACATTAAACAAAGCCATGAGTCCAAGGATGACGAATAATCCCGCAGCAATGAGATGCACAGTACGCATCGGCACCAAGCGCGTCACACGGTCTCCTAATAATACCGCCGGAACATTGGCCACCATCATGCCGAAGGTTGTTCCGAGTACGACTGCCGTTAAAGAAGTGTATTGTGCCGCCAAGGCAACCGTCGCAAACTGTGTCTTATCACCCATCTCGGCTAAAAAGAAAGCAATCACTGTTGTTAAAAAAACGCCGCCCTTTTGCTCGGCCTGGGCATCATCAAGCTTGTCGGGCACCAAAATCCAACCCGCCATCGCCAAGAACGATCCACCTAAAATCCACCGCATCCACTGCGGCCCAATTGTGTGCATCAGCCAGGCGCCTAGCGCGCCCGCCACACCATGATTCAATAAGGTCGCAACCAATATCCCTAAGATAATGGGCATAGGCTTGCGAAAGCGCGCGGCCAACACCAGTGCGAGCAACTGTGTCTTGTCGCCCATTTCAGCCAGGGCCACAATTCCCAATGACATCAAAAAGGATTCGATCATAAAAATCGATCTAGGATACGGCGACTGTTCTTATCAAGCGCCTGCATATCCGGCAGCATGAAGCGAAGGCCGTGACTGTCAGTGATCATTAAGGTCGAGCCTGACAGGCGCCGAATATCTTCTTCGCCTTTCAACACCAGTTTTGTCGCGCCGCGGTCTGTCATAATTTCCCAGGTACTGGGTGTCGATAGCGTTGACACAGTAAAAATGCGTTGGATAACCGGCATCATTTCACGCGAAGCAATTTCTTCGGCAATTAAGGCAAGCGTCTCTTGGGGCAAGAGCGTCAGATCATCGACCCAGACGACCTCTTTACCCTCAGTACTCATAAAGGCCAGAAACTGCTCGGGCGCATGCATCGGAAACGCGCGCACAGGCACGACGCCCACATGCACCTGCCCATTGGGCAATGTCAGTACCAAGCGACCTGACTCATTACGCGAAAGTAAAAAATCAGACATCTGCTGCGCCTTGCCGGGTACCCGGAGCAACGACAGGTACTGGAGCCGTTTTCACTTCGGTCACGATTTCGCTTATTGCACCCAGCGGAGTTGAGGCAACATCTGCCTCAACTTCTGCCTCAGTTTGTCGCGATTGCGCCTGATATAAATCGTGGTACGCACCACCGCGTGCAAACAAATCATCATGATTGCCAATCTCGACAATCTCGCCGCGATCAAGCACCACAAGACGATCTGCCTTACGCAAGGTACTTAAGCGGTGGGCAATCGCGATTGTGGTACGACCTTGAATCAAGTTATCAAGCGCTTCTTGAATCTCCATCTCGGTGGTGGTGTCTACCGACGAGGTCGCTTCATCCAAAATTAAAATACGCGGATCAATCAATAGGGCTCGCGCAATCGAAATTCGCTGCCGTTCGCCACCCGACAAGGCCTGTCCACGCTCACCGACAAGCGAGTCGTACCCCTGCGGAAGCCTCAAGATAAATTCGTGCGCACGCGCAGCGCGTGCTGCAGCCACAATCTCTGTGCGTGTCGCCTCAGGCTTGCCATAGGCAATATTGTCAGCAATCGTCCCAAAAAACAAAAATGGCTCTTGCAGCACGAGACCAATATTGCGTCGATAAGACGAAAGTGAATAGGAGCGAATATCGACACCATCAACCCGGATCCCACCTTCGGTGACATCATAGAAACGACAGATCATATTCACAAGAGAACTTTTGCCCGAGCCACTGTGGCCCACCAACCCAATCATCTCGCCAGCGCCAATGCTTAAATTTACGTTGCGCAGTACCGTACGGCTTCCATAACGAAAACCCACATTACGCAATTCGATACGGCCCTCAACGCGCTCAAGTGGCACAGGACGTTGCGCATCGGGCACGCTGGACACGTGATCCAAAATGTCAAAGATCCGCTTGGCTCCCGCCGCTGCTTGCTGGGTGTGCGACACAATACGACTCATCGAATCAAGTCTTGTATAAAAGCGCCCGATGTAGGCCAGAAACGCAGCCAAAACACCGACTGTGATGGTACTGCTCGCGACCTGTGAGATGCCAAAAATCCAAACGACTAACAAGCCGATTTCAGTCAGAAAAGTCACAGTCGGTGCAAACAGCGCCCATATTTTGTTGATGCGATCATTCACTGAAAGATAACGATCGTTGGCCTCGCGAAACCGCGCCACTTCGCGGTGCTCTTGGGCAAAGGCCTTCACCACACGAATACCCGGAATCGTGTCCGCCAAGACGTTCGTCAGCTCACTCCAAGAACGATCGACCTTTTCAAAACCAAAACGCAGACGATGACGAACCAGGTGAATCATCCAGATGATCACGGGTAACGGAATCAACGTTGTGAGCGCCAGCCAAGGATCAATCGAGATCAGAATACACGCCGTCATCACGATCATCAGTACATCGTTCGCAAAATCGAGTAGATGCAGCGATAAAAATAGATTGATACGATCGGTCTCGCTGCCGATGCGCGCCATCAAGTCGCCCGTGCGTTTACCGCCGAAATATTGCAATGACAATGTTTGTAAATGCGTGAAGGTGGCAGTACGCAAGTCAGCACCGATGCGTTCACTGACCCACGCCAACAGATATGTGCGCGCCCAGCCCAACAACCAGGCGAGCAAGCCCGCCACGACTAACCCGGTCAGGTATAGGGTGACCAAGTCATAGTTAATCGGTTTGCCGTTTTGGAATGGAATCAAAATATCATCCATCAAGGGCATCGTCAGGTAGGGCGGCACCAAGGTGGCGGCCGTCGACATTAAGGTCAACAGAAAACCAATAATGAGCGGTAACCGATACGGTTGCGCAAAGCGCGCCAGACGCAACAACGCCCACGTATCACTGGGGCCCGCTGGATCATGATCACAGACTGCACAATCGTCCTGATCAGGTGGATATGGAGTGCCGCAGGTCGGGCATGCGGCCGCACTGGTTGGAACTGTTTGTAATGGATCGGCCAAGGTTCGCTGAAGATTTGCAAACACTTCGCTCAACCGACTCACCGCCGGCGCCATCCCCAAGGTGTGCCGCCAAACGCCAAGCCGCTTTGCTCCGTCAAAGAGCTCGATGGTGCCAATGCCTGCATGATCACGATGTTGCAACGACTGCGTCGCAGTAATGGGCCAGCTCACCCAGTTTTTCGCGGAAGACTCACGCGACAATATCCTTTTGGGTGTTAAGACCAAAACACCGATCGAAAAAAACAGGCTTGAATCGAGGTCAGGCTCCAGCCACGCCAACACTCTTTCACCGGTCTCGAGCACAGACTGGATTTCAGTGGCCCACGCCGTTGGCAGGGTCGGCACAAACGCAGTTTCAGCGGTTGAAGAGGGTGTCATCTAGGTGGCACGCTGTGCCCATCAGTCGGCACCAACAACTGCAACGGGTAGCGCTTCATTAGGGGGCCAACAAATTCGATTGAAATGAATCCCGCAAGTATAACGATCATCGTCAACCTAAACGACCTTAAGCGGACTCGACCACTCAGGTTTCGTGATTTTGCTGCGATAATGATGCATTCAGAGCGTT
>CALQNE010000031.1 GCA_943331855.1 Bordetella parapertussis | reverse complement strand
TTACCGATCGCGCACGTATCGTTGAAGAAAATGAACTCGCCTACGCAACACGCGATGCGTATCCGGTCACGCCTTTTCATACCTTGTTTATTCCAAAACGACACACCATTGATTATTTTGGTTTAACCGAGGCTGAGGTCGCTGCCATTCATGCTTTGATTCATTCGCAAAAAAAGATAATTGATGCGCTCGATCCAACCATCGGCGGCTACAACATCGGCATGAATTGTGGCGAAATCGCCGGGCAGTCGGTGTGGCACTGCCACGTGCATCTGATCCCACGGCGCTTGGGCGATACCGAGTTTCCAAAGGGCGGGGTGCGTCATGTGATCCCCTGGAAAGGTCGCTACACCGGCAAAGATTGATTGAGTAGAGTCTTGGGTCGCAAAGATGCGTTACAGTTTGCTGACAAGGGAGACAAAAAATGGACTTACGATTCAAGCGCGCTCAATCATTGATCAAAATATTGCTTTTGGCGATTGGCTTCTCTGCGGTTTCAGTTTGTGCACAAACCTATCCCACCAAACCCATCCACATCATCGTTGGCTTTGCCCCGGGCGGTTCTGCCGACACCATTGCACGTACTTTGGGTCAAGTCCTTAGCGCTCAAGTGGGACAGCCCGTCGTGGTTGAAAATCGCCCAGGTGCTGGTGGCAGCCTGAATCTAGAGGCCGTACTACGTGCGCCCGCCGATGGCTACACGATTGCAGCGGGCGGCGTGAATAATGCGGTGAATGTGACGCTCGCTAAAAATCTCAGTTTTAATTTAGCGCAAGATTTTTCGATGCTCACGTTGACGGCAACGGTACCCAATATTTTGGTAGTGAACCCGACCGTGCCTGTGCAAAATGTCAAAGAGCTGATCGCCTACGCTAAAGCACATCCTGGTAAGTTGAGTTTTGCTTCGTCTGGCTCAGGCTCATCGATTCACTTGTCAGGCGAGTTATTTAATAATATCGCTGGTGTGAAGATGACACATATTCCGTATAAAGGGAGTATTCCGGCACTGGCTGATTTGGTTGGCGGGCACGTGCAAGTGATGTTCGATAACGCGCCTTCTGCGCTACCACATGTGCGATCGGGTACGCTGCGTGCTCTAGCGGTGACGACAGCAACGCGCGCCTCAGCGGCGCCCGAGATCCCAACCATGCAAGAAGCGGGTCTTGACAACTATCAGGTTACTTCTTGGTTTGCGATGTTTATTTCAAAAAAAGTACCGCAAGAGTTGATTGTGCGACTGAATGCGGAGTTTGTTAAAGCACTAAATACCGCTGAAGTTAAAGCCAAGTTTGCTGCAATCGGTGGCGATCCTGCACCCATGACGCTGGTCGAAGCAAACACCTTTTTGAACAGTGAAATTGCGCGTTGGGGCGAGGTGGTGAACGCGATGGGGCCGATGGCAAATTAGCGTAGATACTTAAGCCAGTACGCGTCGAAGTTTGGCGCTAAGCATGTCGACTAGCAGCACCAAGCCTGATTAAGATCCTTAGAGAAGAGCTGGTTAAATGACTGACTTCTATTGCCCTATCTTAATATTGACCCGCGCAGGTTCGGAAACCCGCGTAGATGTCGCGACGCGCTGGCGTAAAGAAGTTTCGGTATTGAACATGACGTAAAACTTGGTGCGTGACTCGGGCGGCGCCACGCAATACTTTATGTGAACCAAACCAAGGGGCCGAATACTCAGCGTAGGGGTGTATCGCAAAGCCATCGAAAGGCTCAAAGCTATCTTGAGTCCATTCCCACACTTCTCCCCAAGCAAAGTTTTTTACAGTACGGGCGGCACAATCCCACTCAGCTTCAGTCGGTAAGCGACAGTTAGCCCAGCGGCAATACGCTTGTGCATCATCCCACGAAAGATGAACGGCGCAGGCCTGCATATTCATTGGGGCCCAGGTGCCAAAGCGCTGAGTTTCAAAATTTGATGCGGTTTGACGAACGTACGGCGGCAAACGATGCCCTGTCGCCATCACAAAGCGCATATATTGCGCCCAACAAACCGGCTGTGATGCAATTTCAAAGTCCTGCATGGTGACGCTGCGTGCGACGCGTTCGTTGTCAAAACAAAACTCGTTTGACGAAGACCCAAGTGTCCAAGTTTGTGCAGGTACGTGAAAAGTCGACGAAGATGAATCAAGCTGCATTGAATTTTTGTGAGGCGTTGACCCTACTGCGCAAGGGGGTTTTGCAGTGGCGGCAACATCATTTGCTTGAACCCAAGGTGTATGAAACGGGATCGACAGCGCTTGAGCCATATAGCTGCTCGCCTCAAGATGCATGGCTTCGTGTTGTAAAACAAGCCAATAAAAATAGAGTGCCAGAGAATCTTTGCTCTCTCTGTGTAATAGTTCGAGAGTCTGTTCAAGGGTTTGTTCAGCATAGCGTAGGCATAGATTGACTGCTGGTAGCCCTTGATCCCAACGCATGGCGTGTTGTACTTTAGCGCTGTCGTACCATTGATCTGCATTGCTTAGCAGAGGCCGGGTCTGAAGCTGACTGAATGAGGCATTCAGGCCAAGCGCACGTTGCGCATTGCGTCCGATCCAGTATTCTTGAAACCAGGCGATATGGCCAAGCTCCCAAAGCGGCGGATTAAATTCTGGTGCATAGGGGGGCTGCAGCTGATTGGCGGCTTGATACGCTTGAAAAGAGTTAAGCGTATGTGCGCGGATCTCTTTTAGTGCCGTAGTAAGCTCTTTGTTTCCAGCCTGACGCATGACGCTTAGTTACCCTTTATGTTTATAGCCACTCAACCTCGACTGCCGAATGTTGTCATTGTAAGTCCGGCGCTGGCGAGCGCCAATAACGGCAATTGGCAAACAGCAAAGCGCTATGCCAAGCTGCTGTCAGCGGTCTGCCAGGTGCGAATCGTACAAGATTGGGATGGTGGGCAGGCTGACGACGTATTAATCGCTCTGCATGCAAGGCGCAGTTACGCTTCGATTGCGGCATGGTATGCCGCACGTGGCGCTAAAGGGTTGATCGTGGTGTTAACGGGCACAGACCTCTATCGCGATATCCAACAAGATGCCCAGGCGCAGCAGTCGCTGGTTTGGGCGGGTAAGCTTATCGTATTGCAATCGGCTGGCTTGGATGCATTGCCGCCCAGGCTGCGTGCGAAAGCGCAGGTGTTGTTTCAGTCGACGACCACGCGAGTCACCTTGCCAAAAACAACACGTCGTTTGCGCGCAGTCATGGTGGGCCATTTGCGCACTGAAAAATCCCCCGAGACCTTTTTTCAGGCGGCGGCCTTACTGGCGAGTCATCGCGATATTGAATTGCGCCACATTGGTGGCGAGCATGATCTGGCTTTAGCGCAGCAGGCCCATGAAACCGCAGCTCTCTTTCCGCAGTATCAGTTTTTAGGGGCGCGCAGTCATGCCCAAACACGTCGCGATATTCAACGCGCACACGTGCTGGTCCATTCAAGTGTGATGGAGGGGGGTGCCCATGTGATCATGGAGGCCATTTGCAGCGGCGTCCCCGTTATTGCTTCGCGAATTGCAGGCAATATTGGGATGTTGGGCGAGGATTATGCGGGGTTGTTTCCGGTGGGTGATGCGCAGGCGTTGGCAGCCATGTTGCTGCGATTGAGACAAGAACCCGCTTTCGTGGCCAAGTTGCAAGCACAGTGTGCTCAGCGCGCCCCGTTGTTTGAATTGGCTCGCGAGCGCAGCGGATTGATTACAATCGTGCAAAGCATGCTTTGAATTGACTAAAGGAACCTTCATGACCGCAACCGAACCCCGTCTGACCTCGCTTTCTCATGGTGGGGGCTGTGGCTGCAAAATTGCACCAGCGGTGTTGTCCGAGATTTTGAAAGGCACGTTACAGATGCCGATTCCAAAGGAATTAATGGTTGGGATTGCAACTGCGGATGATGCGGCCGTTTATAAAATTAATGATCAGCAAGCCTTGATTGCGACGACTGATTTTTTTATGCCCATCGTTGACGACCCGTATGACTTTGGTCGCATCGCTGCGACAAATGCAATTAGCGATGTATACGCCATGGGTGGAAAACCAATTTTGGCGCTCGCCTTAGTCGGTATGCCAATTAATGTTTTATCTACAGACACGATCGGTAAAATTCTGGCGGGTGGCGCTTCGGTATGCAATACGGCCGGTATCCCGATTGCGGGAGGTCACACCATTGATTCTGTCGAGCCTATTTACGGGTTGGTGGTGTTGGGCTTGATTCATCCTGATCGTGTCAAGCGCAATGACGGTGCGCGTAAGGGTGATGTCCTGGTGTTAGGCAAGCCGATTGGTGTTGGAATTTTGTCGGCAGCACTTAAAAAAGAAGCGCTTGATGCAAGTGGTTATGAATCAATGCTATCGAACGCAACCAAACTAAATACGCCAGGGCCTGAGTTGGCTGAGTTACCTGGTGTGCATGCGTTGACCGACGTTACAGGGTTTGGTTTGGCCGGCCATATGCTTGAGCTTGCACGCGGTGCAAACTTAACCGCGCATATTAATTGGGCGGCTGTGCCTTTGCTGCCAAACGTGTCGGCTTTTATCAAAGCAGGCATGGTGACGGGGGCTTCTGCTCGCAATTGGGAGGGCTATGGCAAAGAGATCAAGCTCAATGCAAACTTGCCCGCAGATTGCCAAACCTTATTGTCTGATCCGCAAACAAGCGGTGGCTTATTAGTGTCTTGCTCGCCCGATACTGTTTCAGATGTTTTGGCGACTTTTAAGCGACATGGCTTCAACGATGCAGCGGTAATTGGCAAGATTGGTGAGGCGCAAGAAATGCGTCTAATAATCGAGTAATGACCACGCTGCGCGGTTGGTTGCAGGGGTTGAGTTGGGCTGTTTTTTTTGCTTTGGCTCAATCTGCTGCTGCGCAACCGCTTGTCGTCGGTTCTAAACGCTTCACTGAATCGTACATCCTCGGCGAAATTGTCAGCCAAGCGGTCAGTATGGCAGGACATCACCGTGTCGTATTGAAATCGGGTTTAGGAAACACAGGCATTTTGTTGTCTGCGTTAACCAGTGGCGAAATTGATCTCTACCCTGAATACACAGGCACGATCACGCGCGAGATTTTGAAAACCGAGCAAGCGTTAACGCTTGCCCAGATCAACGAACGCCTCTTACCGCTGGGGCTTGCCGCCGGTGTGCTGCTAGGTTTTGATAATTCATACGTGCTGGCCGTGCGCCGCGACTTGGCTGATCGGTTACAACTTCGCACGATTGCGGATTTGGCAAAACATCCTGGCTTAGTGTTGGGCTTGTCGCACGAGTTTATTGGGCGCAGCGATGGCTGGAAAGGGTTATCAAAATTCTATCAGCTTGAAAAGCTTTCCCCCAGAGGCTTGGATCACGGGCTAGCCTACGAGGCCATTGCCGCGCGGCAAATCGATGTCGTTGATGCCTATGGCACAGACTCGAAATTGACGCGCTATGGCTTAAGTGTGTTGCAAGATGATAAAAAGTTTTTTCCAACCTACGATGCCCTGTTGTTATATCGCGCAGACGTACCTACCAAATTTGCAGCATCGTGGCCGACCATTACTGCGCTCGAAAATAAAATTTCTCAACAGACAATGCGCGAGTTGAATACGCAAGTTGAGATAGATGGAAAAACGTTTTCTGCAGTTGCCCATACGTTTTTACGACAACAGGGTACTGGCGAAAAAAATACCACGCTCGCCAACAACAGTGACGCTCAGACAGACCGCCTGCTAAGTCAACAGTCATTTTTGAGCGCGCTCATTGGCACTGATTTTTGGCGCTTAGCGTTGCAGCATATGGTGTTGGTGATGGTGTCGTTAACCCTGGCCATCGTCGTTGGACTGCCCTTGGGTATTTTGAGTTTTTACCGACCGCGCGCGGGGCAAATGGTCTTGTCCTTGGCTGGCGTGATCCAAACGATTCCTTCTCTCGCCTTGTTGGCGTTTTTAATTTCTTTATTTGGTGTCATCGGCACCGTTCCAGCAATTGTGGCTTTATTTCTGTATGCGTTATTACCGATCATACAAAGCACCCATACGGGGCTCACTGAAATCCCAGCGTCAATGCGACAGGCAGCGACCGCGCTAGGATTAAGTGAGCAAGATCGACTTTGGCTCATTGAATTGCCGTTGGCACGCACGATGATTTTGAGTGGTGTTAAGGTTTCGGCCGTGTTAAGTGTTGGTACCGCGACGATTGCAGCGTTTGTCGGTGCGGGCGGGTTTGGAGAGCGAATTGCACAAGGTCTTGCTTTAAACAACACCTCGCTACTCTTGGCGGGTGCAATTCCTTCGGCCGCCCTGGCATTAATGATGCAGTATGTTTTTTTCTGGTTCGAACGCCGCAGCAATCGCTTTAAACATCAGTGACGCCAGGTCGCCTCGCTGCTACCTAATGGCCCGGCGGGTTGATCCCACTGCATGGTGACACCCGTCACTTCAACAGGCCAATGCAATCGTCGAGCGGGGCCCCAATAGGTTTGTTCAAGGGTGGGCGCTAGATCTGCTGCCGTCTCTGGTGCTAAGGGCTCGCCCAGTTGTCCGCCTGGTTTCAGTGTATTCATCAATAGCGCACCGGTGCGCGCGAGCGAAGCACGGGCAATGCTGCCGCGACGGGTCTTCAGGCGGGTTTCAAGCCCGCGCAGCACTGCCGTGGCTAAAAGGTAACCCGTAGCGTGGTCGAGCGCCTGCACCGGCAGAGGTGTTGGTTTGTTGGCCTGCGTGAGTCGTTGCCCGGCCTCTGCAATCCCCATGCTCATCTGTACCAAGCTGTCGAAACCGCGACGATGCTTCCACGGGCCGGTAAAACCATAGGCATCCAGCGAGACATCGATCAGGCCTGCCCGGATTTTTTGTCGTTGCATGGCATCCAGGCCAAGCGCCGACAGTGCGTCGCTGCGATAGCCGTGTACAAAGATGTCGGCCTGACGCAGTAAGTGGATCCATTGTTCGCGCTGGGCAGGCTCGCGTAAGTCGAGGCGTGTGCACCGCTTGCCGAGGGTCGTTTCTGGCGCAAGGGTGGGCTCATCCCACCAAGGTGGATCAACACGTAAGACCTCTGCGCCCAAGCCCGCTAACATTCTGGTAGCAGAGGGCCCGGCCAAGACGCGTGTCATGTCTAGCACCTTAAGCCCTTGCAACGGTCTTGCTGAGTTAAAGGCCCAAGCGGGCGTATCAATGACCGCACCCTCTTGCCAGTGCAGCAGGGGTTCGCTTAAAACCGCTTGACCTTGAGGGTGTGCTTGCCAGGCTTGCCACGAACGCATGGTGGCTGCGCAGCCGTTTTGGGCTAAGACGGCTGCTTCAAGCGCGTCAGCAGGCCAACCTGCAACTGCCGCGACAATCTCGGTGCGCGTTGATGATGTACTCAGCTTAAGTGCACGCAGGGCGGCCGCGCGATGGTGTGGCGCATTGGTATGCAGTCGGATCCAGCCATCTGTTGTTTGATAGTCGCCCATCACAAAGTCATCAGACGAAGGCGGAGTCCAGCCTTCGGGTCGCAATGAATACCCAAACCAAGACGAAGCCAAGCGGCGATCGACGGTCACGGTGGTCGGTGCGCCATTGTTGTTGCTGGTTGTGGCTGGGTTAAGGCGCGTGATCGCATCGATTAACTGCGCGAGGGCGAGTCCTGCAGCACCCATTGAGGCTGCGGCGAGATCGGTGACAGCGTAAACGGACGGTAATTCGCCTTCGTTGTTAAAGCGGAGGCGCGCAAGGAGCGAGGGGTTTCCTTGTGCAGCAGCCCAAATGGTCTCAAGCAGCGCAGTGGCAATCGGGGGTGTCTTCATGCGAAGATTAAAGCGCGTTGCGTGACGAAGATCAAGGCGTTTCGCCCCGCTCGCCGTGTTGGGCGTCGATTGGCCTTTGAAACTGCTGCTATGATCAAAGGTAAGAATAATTCGCATCTAGCGGGTTTAAACAAAACCATGCAGCCCCTTCACACCGCTCAGGTTGGTCAGTCTTATCGCATCACGGCGGTTTGCTCAAGCGAGCAGATGCCTGATTGTGATCGACAATTAAATGAGTTGGGATTTTTTGCTGGTGAGCAGGTGATGGTGCTCAGGCGTTTAATGCCCGGGGCCGACCCTCTGGTTGTGCGCATTGGGATGTCGACGTTTGCCTTGCGCGCTGCTGAAGCCGCCTTGGTTCATGTGCGCCCTGAAGCCGATGACGCGCTAAATATCGCCCATGCATGAAGCCACTGTTCATGTGCATCCCACTGGACCGCTCGTCGCGTTGGTGGGTAATCCAAATTGCGGCAAGACCGCCTTGTTCAATCGTTTGACGGGTAGTCGTCAAAAAGTTGCGAATTACGCGGGCGTCACTGTTGATCGCATCGAGGGGCGCTTATTAACGCCTGCCGGAAAAACACTGCGTATTCTTGATCTGCCGGGCACCTACAGCTTGTACCCGCGTTCGCTTGACGAACGGGTCACCTGCGACGTGCTGGCCGGGCGCGCTGTAGGCGAAAAGCGCCCTGACCTGGTTGTGTGTGTTGTTGACGCCACCAACCTGCGTCGCAGCCTAAGGCTGGTGTTGGCGGTGCAACGGCTGAACTTGCCCTGTGTGGTTGCACTGAACATGTCTGACGAAGCGCGTGCGCGCGGGATTCAGATTGATGAGGCGCGACTTTCGCTGAGTTTAGGGATCCCAGTGGTATCGACCGTTGCGATCGACGCGCTAGGCGATCAAGCGTTGCGTGCGCTTTTTGATGAGCGTGCAATTTGGAGCGTGGGTGAGCAGCCTAGCGCAGTGCCTGCTGCAGAAGAAAGCGTGCAGTTAGATCACGAACGCGTTCAAACAATTTTAAGAGCACTCGATTTAGATCGCATTGCACCAGACGAGACGACGGCACAGATCGATCGCCTACTGTTGCATTCGATTCTGGGTCCAATTTTTCTGTTTGTGTTGTTGTTTCTGATCTTTCAGGCAATGTTTAGCTGGGCTGCAGTGCCGATGGAGTGGATTAAAGAAGGCACGACGTGGTTTTCAGAAGTGCTTGTTCAGTCATTGCCCGCCGGTTGGCTACGTAGTTTGCTTGTGGATGGCATCATTGCTGGCGCAGGCGCTGTACTGGTGTTCTTGCCACAGATATTGATCCTGTTTGGTTTTATTTTGATTCTTGAAGAGTCGGGATATTTGCCTCGTGCAGCGTATCTGCTTGATCGGCTCATGGGCTCCGTTGGGTTGTCGGGCCGTTCGTTTATTCCGTTGTTGTCCAGCTTTGCATGCGCGATACCCGGCATCATCGCGGTGCGCACCATCCCGAATGCGCGTGATCGAGTAGTGACCATGTTGATTGCACCGCTCATGACGTGTTCGGCGCGTTTGCCCATTTATGCCCTATTGATTGCGGCGTTTATTCCTCAACAAACGATTGGCGGATTTTTGCAACTACAAGGCCTCGTGATGTTTGCGTTGTATCTGGCCGGAATTTTGGGTGCGATGGCGGTTGCCTGGTTCTTAAAAAAAGTCACGCGGGCGGGCCATCAGGTGCGTCCGTTGATGATGGAGCTTCCCACGTACCGTCGGCCGTTGCTGCGAAATATTTTGCTGGGGCTCTTACATCGCGCACAATTGTTTATGCGTCGTGTCGGTGGTGTCATTATGATTTTGACAATTGCCTTGTGGTTTCTGGCGAGCTTTCCGGGTGCACCTGAAGGTGCGCTCAATCCAGCCATTGAATACAGCGTTGCAGGCATGTTGGGCCACGCGTTGGCTGTGGTGTTGGCGCCCATTGGTTTTAATTGGCAGATCTCGATCGCGTTGATTCCGGGCATGGCTGCGCGTGAAGTCGCAATTAGCGCCTTAGGCACGGTGTATGCTCTTTCAGCGACGGGACCCGCGGCGGCAGATACCCTTGGGCCAATTCTGGCGCAGCAGTGGAGCCTACCGACGGCCTTGTCGATGCTTGCGTGGTATGTGTTTGCGCCCCAATGTCTTTCAACGCTCGCGACATTAAAGCGTGAAAGTGGTGGTTGGACGATCCCACTGATTGCAACAACTTATCTGTTTGTATTGGCATATCTTGCCGCGTTTATCACCTATCGCATTGCTTTAACCGTATTGTGAAAAAAGTTATTGTCTTTATCCGCAGCATGCAGTTTTTAGGAACGCAAATTGTGTCCTATCCGCTGCTTTATCAAATTAAACAATTCTGGCCCCAGTGCCACGTGCGTGTCGTGGCACAAGATGCTGTTGGCAAACATTATCTGAACTTGCCGTGGGTAGACGACTTTACCCAGGCCGATAGTCTGCCCGAAGTGTATCGGGTGATGGATGGACAGGCAGACCTTGTGATCGCTTTGCATTTTGCAAGTGAAAAATACGGCATCGCCGCGATGCTCAAGCGCCCTGAACATCGACTCGGGTTTAAAAATGGACGGGTGACGGATTTTATTTGGACCCATTCGCATCGTAAGAATTTTGCCGAGTATATGGGGCTGGCTAACTTACGTGTGTTGGCGGCCTTAAAAGATTTTGATCCTGCGGCGGTGGCCAGGCAATGTGTGCAAACCTTGGCTGACCAATGTCAAGCTCTTAACGGTGCAGACACTACAACAGGCGATGTCGTTTTTATGCCTGGCGGTGGCGCGGGCGACTACAAGCGTTGGCCCATTGAGCATTATGTCGCGCTCGCAGACCTTCTAAAACTGAGGCTTGAGCCTGATGCCAAATTCTGTTTTGTCATGGGTCCTGACGAAGCCCAAGAGTATCAACGGTTACAAAGTTTGGGGCGTAATGATTTTGTCTATTTGATGACGCGACCCATCCCAGAGATTGCGAACGCAGTGATGCAGGCAAAGTTGGTTGTGGCCAACGATTGCGGCCCTTCGCATTTAGCTCAGTTTTCTGGTGTGCCCTATGTGGGGGTGTTTCACGAAACCAATCGTGAGTGGTTTTGGACACGTGAGACGAGTGTCGACGTATTACCTCAAGACGGCACGACAGAAATTAAGAATGTCACGCCCGAGCAGGTGTTCGTAGCCTGCCAACAAGTCTTATTGTGATACCCAGGTGCTTACATGCTAAGTGGCAAATGTGGCGTCTCGGTATATTCAATGAGGTTTCGATTTAACTCTGAGACACTGCGGCAACCGAGATAAGCCATGGTTCGGCTAATCTCTTCGCGATAAAACTGAATCGCGCGCGCAACACCAACATCTTCTGCAACGGTCGCGCCCCAAAGCGTTGAGCGACCAACCAAGACCAATTTGGCGCCAAGCGCCAGTGCTTTGACCACATCGCTGCCGCGGCGAAAGCCGCTATCGACAATCACCGTGGTGCGATGTCCGACGGCATCGACGATGCCAGGTAACACAGCGATGGGAGCCATTGAGCTGTCAAAATTTCGGCCGCCATGATTAGATACGACGATACCGTCGGCGCCTTTAGCGATTGCCCGCTCTGCATCTTGCGGGGTCAAAATGCCCTTCACGATCAGTTTGCCTGGCCACATGTCGCGCAACACTTGCAAGTCATCCCAAGAGAGTGAATCGTTTCTTGTTTTGCGTTCTGCGGCAGAGACTTGCGTATAGCGCTCTTTAAGCTCGGTTGGATAATTTTCACGGCGAGGCATGCCGGTCGTGAGTAGATATCTTCCGAGTACACCTAGCATCCAACCAGGGTGCTTCAACACATCAAGTGTGTTTTTACTGTTGTAGCGAAACGGTACGGTAAAGCCATTGCGCGTATTGTATTCACGGTTGGTATTGACGGGCCCATCCACAGTCACGACTAAGGCCTCAAAGCCTGCGTTTTTAGCGCGTTCAACCAGCATGTGTGACAAGCGCACATCAGACCACATATACAACTGAAACCATAGCGTGCCGCCTACGTGTTTGGCAACGTCTTCCATGCTGGTGGTCGAGCCGGTGGCTAAAGTAAACGGGATGTTTGCCGCTTTTGCCGCGCGCGCTAAAGAAAGTTCACCTTTATAAGACAACATACCTGCAGCCCCAGTGGGTGCAATTCCAATCGGCATATCGTGGCGTTTGCCAAACAGGGTGGTCCCTTGATCTCGTTTTGAGACATCCACGAGTACCTGCGTTTTTAATTTGATACGTTCAAAGGCGGCGCGGTTATTGCGCAAGGCAACTTCGTCTTCAGTACCACGATCCACAAATTCGAATAACCATTTCGGTAGCCGTTTTTTGGCCATTTCGCGAAGGTCGTGCACATTTTGTGCATCGTCTGGGTTACTCTTGAACATAAAGGCTTCCTTGTCTCTGAGGGCGTGTTGTCAGTGCGAGCGATCAGACTGAACACGATCTTTTATTTGGCATTTAATTTTCGTTTACTGTACTACACGTTAACGAAACATTGATTTTTGTCAGGAGTTTGCATGAATACCGCTAAACCTATTACAAGTCCGCTCAAGGTCACTGGTTTGAATGTGCATCAGTCAGTCGGCCATGCCATCGTTCGCGCGCTCAAGCGTCATGGGGTTGAGTGCACGTTTGGCCAGAGTCTACCGACGATGTTTCAGCTTTCGGCTGAAGAGGGCGGTATTAAACAGATTGCTTACCGCACCGAAAATGCGGGCGGCTACATGGCCGATGCCTACGCACGCTTAACGGGCAAGCCCGGAATCGTGACGGCTCAAAATGGGCCGGCGGCTGCGTTATTGGTTGCTCCGCTTGCTGAAGCACTGAAAGCCTCGATTCCTTTGATTGCGTTAGTGCAAGACGTGAGTCGTCTGCAAACCGATAAAAATGCTTTTCAAGACCTTGATCATATCGGGATGTTTAGTGCGGTCTCAAAATGGGTGCGTCGTGTAAACGAACCCAGTCGCGTGGATGACTACATTGATCAAGCTTTTGCAATGGCTTGCTCAGGCCGACCTGGGCCCGTTGTGCTGATGTTTCCAAGTGACGTGCTGACTGAGCCTGCTGTGCCGTCTACGCGCACCGCTTGTTTAGGGCAATATCCTTTGGATCCTGTTGTGGCCTCACCCGATGCGGTGCGACATGCTGCTGAACTTTTGGCAAAGGCTGAGCGCCCCATTGTGATTGCAGGCGGTGGCGTGCATTCCTCGCGTGGTCATGCGGCATTGACGCGCTTAATGGATGAGGGCCATTTGCCGGTCGCAACCACGGTGATGGGGAAAGGCACGGTCGACGAACGTCATCCGCTTGCGGTGGGTGTAGTCGGTTATTTTATGGGCCCTAATGGCGCGACACGTTATCAACGTAAGTTGATTGCTGAGGCAGACGTGGTGTTGTTGGTGGGTAATCGCACCAATCAAAACGGCACAGATTCCTGGCAACTGTATCCCAAGAGTGCGCAATACATTCATCTTGATATCGATGGCACTGAAGTGGGTCGTAATTACGAAGCAACGCGGTTGGTCGGTGATGCAGGGCTCACGCTTGACGCGCTCGCCCAAGCGTTGGGCAAGCTTGATTTAACCAAGCGACGCGGTCAGCGGCCGGCTGTCGAGGCAGATATCCAGGCGGCGCGTGCCAAGTATTTGAATGAGTCTGAGCCGATGCGTTTGTCTACGCAGGCGCCGATTCGTCCAGAGCGCGTGATGCACGAGCTGCAAAAGCGCTTGACCGGCGATACGGTGATGGTGGCCGATGCAAGTTACTCATCGATCTGGATTGCAAACTGCCTGACGGCAGTGAAAAGCGGCATGCGGTTTATTACCCCGCGTGGCTTAGCGGGCTTAGGCTGGGGGTTCCCGATGGCGTTGGGCGCTAAAGTTGCCCGCCCGCAGGCCGAGGTGTACTGTTTGGCCGGTGATGGTGGCTTTGGTCACGTTTGGTCAGAGCTTGAAACCGCGCGACGTATGGGTTTGAAGGTCACCTTGATTGTGTTGAATAACGGTATTCTGGGATATCAAAAACACGCTGAAAACGTGAAATTTGGCACGCATACGAGTGCCGTTGATTTTTATCCTGTTGATCACGCCGCCATTGCGCGCAATTGTGGGTGCAACGGCATTCGTGTCACTGACCCTGAACAGTTGAATCAGGCATTGGATGCCGCGCGCGCAAGTGACGTGACAACCTTGATTGAAGTCATGACTGACGAAAACGCGTATCCTCCCATTACCGCCTACACAGCAGCACTTGAAGCATGAACAAGAAAATTGCCTTAGTAACCGGTGCCGCAAAAGGCATTGGATTAGCCACAAGCCAGGCCCTTGTTGCCGCCGGCCGCTTTGTCGTGATGGTGGATCGGTTGCCGATCGATTTGAGCGAGGCCGGTTTGACCGATGACGACGCTTTGGCGTTTCAGGCTGACGTCACTGACATGGCGTTTATGACGCGTTTGCAAGAGCAGATTAAAGAGCGTCTGGGCGTGGTCTCTATTTTGGTCAACAACGCGGGCATTTCACCGAAACGACCAGATGGGCGTTCAAGCGGCATCTTGGAGTTGACCGTTGAAGAATGGTCAAGGGTGCTCAATGTCAATCTGACCACCGTCATGCAGATTTCGCAGCTGTTTTTGCCGGATATGAAGGCTCAAGGTTTCGGTCGCATTGTCAGCGTGTCGTCGTTGGCTGGGCGCAGCAAGTCTGTTGTCGCAGGCCCAAGCTACATGGCCTCAAAGGCGGGGATTCTAGGCTTAACGCGGGCGATTGCCTCAGAGATGGCGCCGTTTGGCATTACGGCTAATTGCGTCGCGCCTGGCCGTATCCTGACCGAGATGGCGATGCAGGCGGGTGAGGCAGTTAACCAGCGCTATGCCGAGCAAATTCCGGTCAAACGCCTCGGAACTGCCGACGAAGTGGGTGCCTCGATTGCCTTTTTATGTGCAGACTCAAGTGGTTTTATTAATGGCGCCACCATTGATATCAATGGCGGTTTCTTTATGTCATAAAGTCGTTTCAATAACGATTGAATGAAGGCGGTTTTTTTGAAAAATACATTCTAAAAAGAGTGAGACAACGATGAAAAATATCCTCAATAAAAAAATACTTGCTTGTGTGCTGTCGCTAGGGTGTTCAGTGCTTACACCGTTGGTGAATGCGCAAGTCTTTCCGGCGCATGAAGTCAGCATGATTGTGAATTACGGAGCGGGTGGCACGACAGATGTTGCAACACGTGCCTTAGCGCAAACGATGGAAAAGATTTTAGGTAAACCGATTGTTGTGCAAAACAAACCTGGCGCCTTGGGGACCTTGACGCCCGCCTATGTGGCGCGTCAAAAGCCCGATGGTTATCAAATTGGTGTGGTTACCTATTCAACGGTTGCCATCATGCCGCATTTGATGGATTTAACCTACAGCATGAAAGATTTTGAATTCATCGCAGGGTTCGGTCGCTTTCGCTATGGCATTGCAGTGAATGCAGATTCTCCCTATCAAACCTTGGCTGATTTGATCGCTGCTGCTAAAGAAGGGAAGGGTTTGTTTTTTGGTACGACCTCAGCGCCAAACAATCTCGCAATCTTTGAGTTAACGCGTTTGGCCGGTGCACAGTTTGAACATATTTCTTACAAATCTGGCGGTGAAGCCGTGACCGCTTTATTAAGCAAGCAAGTGCATGTGATCGTACAAAATCCGCCAGACATCATGCCGCATATTAAAGCGGGCAAGTTACGCATGCTGGCTTCTGCGAGCCCAATGCGGTGGCCCGAATTGCCTGACGTGCGTACGATTAAAGAACAGGGTTTCGATATCGAAATTGATTCATGGTTGGGCTTGGCCGTGCCCAAAGGTACGCCTGCTGCGATTGTAAAAGTGCTTGAAGATGCGACGTTAAAGGCGATGAGTGATCCCGCCTTAAGCACGCGTATGACGCAGATGGGCGTTGATCCGGCTTCGCTCTCAGCCAAACAATATTTAGATATTCTAGAGAAGGGATATATCGAAATGGGCAAGGCCATCAAGGCGGCCAAAATCCCAAAAATATCGGGATAAAAAACTGCTATACTCTTGCTCTTGTCTTGATCGCGCCCGTAGCTCAGATGGATAGAGTACCTGGCTACGAACCAGGGGGTCGTAGGTTCGAATCCTGCCGGGCGCACCAGTAATATCAAAGGGTTACAGATTTCGGTCTGTAACCCTTTTTCGTGAGTGATCACTTACTGAAGGTGCGCAAGAAGTCTCAAAAATGTCGCGCTTAGCGGCGATTGCTGTCTGTGCCGATAGCCCTCGCGCTTACGAGGTACAGGCCTCGATAGGGCTGAAAAAGAATATGTTCAAAGCGATATTTATTTTTAAATTATTAAGAATAATTCATTATTTAACAGTAACTTAAAGAAATTAATCCGTTACATAGTAAAGCTTTTATCCGTTACATCAGACATCATTGTTATTTTACAAGTTCAGTGCCGCGCTTAAGTAAAAATGCTTCAACAGGCTTTGGGTAGCCTTTTAGTTGCAGAAAGCCTGCTGGCATAACAACCTCATTTTTGGCAAGATGCGCCTCACTGCGTGCATCAAAAAGTATTTCTCCATCCTTTGCCTCGCTACACAATCTTGCCGCCAAGTTTGTCACGCTTCCAATCGCAGCATAATCAACCCTTCCTTCAAAGCCAATCAAGCCCAGGGTTGCAAAACCAGTCGCAATTCCAACGCCTAGTCCGATATCCAATTTCTTCCGGTGCCATTTTTCTTGAGTCTCGCTAAAGGCGTATTGAATTTCCTGGGCCATATTGATCGCGTCCAGTGCGGCGTTCTCGATCGGTACAGGATCATTTAAAAATACCATGACCCCATCGCCTTCGAAGTGCTCGATTGTTCCTTGATATTTCGTCACATGCTCCCCAACGATCTTGTGATAATCGCTTAGGAGACGCATCACTTCTTCGGGCTCAGCCTCGACCACCATATTGGTAAAGCCTCTGAGGTCAAAAAACAGTGCCGCTATTTCGCGCCGGTGTGGTTTTAACAAATCGTCTCCGCCGGCCGCCAGGATTTGTTGAGCAATCGGGGCTGAAAAAAAGCGTTTCAATTTATTGAGATTTAGAAGTTCTTGATCTTTGAGCGCGATTTCTTGGCCCTTGCTATCGACTTCTTTTTCAAGTGACTGATTGTGGTCTTTTAAACGGTGC
This sequence comes from Bordetella parapertussis, assembly GCA_943331855.1. GTDB lineage: Bacteria > Pseudomonadota > Gammaproteobacteria > Burkholderiales > Burkholderiaceae_B > Zwartia > Zwartia parapertussis_H. The sequence continues at coordinate 2,120 of CALQNE010000031.1, read as the reverse complement.
AATGCAATCTGTAAGGCGATGTGTGTTTTCACTCTGGCGTGTAAGGTGAGTGGATTAATGGGTTTGGTAATGTAATCCACGGCACCGAGTTCAAAGCCTTTTGTTTCATCCGCTAATTCAATTTTGGATGTGAGAAAGATCACGGGAATATCTTTCGTTCTGGGATTGGACTTCACCGCGGTGCATACCTCCCAGCCAGACATCCCAGGCATCATGACATCAAGCAAAATTAAATCAGGCAATTTGGTGTCTTCTAGAAGCTTTAAGGCGCGCTCGCCAGAAATAGCCGCCTTTATTTTATAAAGCCCTCCTAGAAGTGCTCCAATAATTTCAAGGTTAGTGGGTGTGTCATCTACAACCAGTATGGTTGGCATTAAAGCTTGATCGATGGGTAGGTTAGACAATTGATTCACTCATAAGTCAATATTTTTTGAGAGGCACGCTTTTTGCAGCGCGGTACGTGCGCCATCAAAGTCGTAGTTTTTTATATGGTCTTCAAGTTCCCGATAGTCGCTTTCAAATAACGACTGCAAAAGTACATAGTGCGTACCAAAAAACGTAGTCGCACTAATATCACTATCGGTTAGTAAATTAAAGAGTTCACGACAGACGCTGTTGAATTGACGTGTATCGATCGCGTCTTTAGTTTGTGCAATCGCGTCAACTGGAAAATAGTTTTGCAAACCGATGAGCAGAGGACTCAGTTTGATGGCCAAGTGCTCGACGGTTTCAAGAATTTTGTTGAGGTCGGCCTGTTCATGTATATATTTCTCAAGCAAATGCGCATCGCTTGCGATCGTTGACGCACCGATACTTCCTGAGGTGGATTTCAGCGTATGGGCGAGTCTCTCCGCGACGGCGTATTCTTGATCACGCAGATGCTGAATAATGTTCTGCTCAAAGTCAATATTTTGTTGATGAAATTTACTAAGAATTGATCGGTAAAGACGCATGTCACCATTGGTAAATTGCAAGCCAAGCGCAGTATTTAAATGATCAAGCTCTGGTAATGGAGGGTCGTGCAGCGCCGAAGGGTCTGTCACGGCAGAGACTGCGGTCTCTGACTCGATAGTCGGTTTGGTCGAACTGCGAGGGTTAATCCATTTAAGCAGCATCAGGTACAAGTCTTCTGGACGAATGGGCTTAGATAGATAATCATTCATTCCGACCGAGGCATATAGTTTACGATCAATCTCTAAGACGTTAGCAGTTAAGGCAATAATTGGAATCGAATTCAGCGTTGAATTTTTCCGAATCAGCTTAGTTGCTTCGATGCCATCCATGATGGGCATATTAATGTCCATCAAGATAAGATCCCATTGCTTTGCAGTAGATTTGGCAACGGCAATTTCACCATTATCTGCAACGTCTACCGTGGCATGCGTATGCGCCAAAAGGCCGAGGGCGACTTCTTGATTGATTTTATTGTCTTCGACAAGCAAGATCTGGGCCCCCGCTAACGCCGCGCGAGCGGTGGTGTGTCCTTCGCCAAGTTGCCGATCTTTTTTTCTTGAAACAGAACCGGACTTTAGTAATAAATTTGAGACTGTATCAACAAGATTAGAGCGATAAACGGGCTTGTAAAGAATGGCATCGAACGCTTGCGACTTGGCAATCGCGTCTGTCGTCGCGCCGATTGCGCCGAGTAAGGCAAGTTTCGGTTGGTGTGTCAAGGATAGCTGCGCAAGGCTTTCAGCGAACGCTTGTGCGCTGGCTTCTGGCATGATTGCATCTACAAAAATAATTTCAATTTTCGTTTCAGTGCGATCGGTTTCTTTCAAAAAAGTTAGGGCGGCGAGCCCCGATTGAAAGCCGTGAGCCTCGAATCCTAATCTAGCAAGTTGCTCAACCAGTACTTTTAACGCAAACTCATTGTCGTCTACAACGATCGCATGTACGCCCTTAAATGCATCGCCGATTGACGGAGTTGAGTTGGCCTGAGCGATGAGTTGAAGTGGCACCGTGAACCAAAAGGTTGAACCACTGCCCAGGCGGCTACTAAAGCCGATTTCACCGCCCATCAACTTTGTCAGAGATTTAGAAATAGATAAGCCTAGGCCCGTTCCGCCATATTGTCGAGTCGTAGAGCTGTCGGCCTGTTGAAAGCTTTGAAAAAGCTT
>CALQNE010000030.1 GCA_943331855.1 Bordetella parapertussis | reverse complement strand
CGCAGTCGGTGAGCTCATCACGATGACCGAGCATATTGATGTGATTATTCCGCGTGGTGGAAAAAGTCTGATCAAACGTCTGGCGGCTGAAGCGCGCGTACCAATGATTAAACATTTGGATGGCAACTGTCACGTCTATATCGATGCGCAGGCTGACTTAAAACAGGCCGCCGATGTTGCGTTCAACGCCAAGACTTATCGTTATGGCGTATGTGGTGCGATGGAAACACTATTAGTTCATCAAGCCATAGCGGCCTCCCTTTTACCAAGCCTTGCACAGCGCTTTCTGGCGCACGGGGTTGAACTACGCGGCTGTGCGCAGACCCAGAAGCTTGTCGCGCAAGCCGCGTTAGCGACCGACGAAGATTGGGCCACCGAGTATCTCGGTCCAATTCTTGCCATACGCGTCGTCGAGTCACTTCAAGAGGCCATCGCGCACATTGAACGCTGGGGCTCTGGACATACCGACTCAATTGTCACGCAACAAATTGCCGCCGCACAACAGTTTCAGCGCGAAGTGGATTCGAGTTCGGTCTATGTGAACTTGCCCACTTGTTTTGCCGATGGCTTTGAATACGGCCTAGGTGCCGAGATCGGAATCTCAACCAATCGTCTACACGCTCGCGGCCCGGTCGGCCTTGAGGGCCTGACCACCTTAAAATGGGTACTGCAAGGCAATGGTCAACTTCGGGGATAAGTGCTGATGCTGTGGATTAAAACGTTTCATATTGTTTTTATCGCGTCTTGGTTCGCTGGGCTGTTTTATCTGCCGCGTATTTTTGTGAATCTTGCGCAACAAACTGATCCTGCCGTACAGACGGTGCTGCTGGGCATGGCCCGCAGGCTGTATCGTTTTACGAATATTTTAGCGATCCCTGCGGTACTCCTTGGCTTATGGCTCTATGTTCAATACGGCATTGGTCGCGGCCCAGGCAGCGGCTGGATGCATATCAAGCTGGCGCTGGTAGTGTTAGTGATCGGCTATCACCATAGCTGCGGTGTAGTGTTGCGAAAGTTCGAGCAAGGCGTCAACCGTCGTTCGCATGTTTTTTATCGCTGGTTCAACGAAGTACCTGTGTTGATGCTGGTTGCAGTGACGGCCTTAGTCGTCATCAAGCCTTTTTAATGGGACACCATGTCTGAGCAGGATCCAGAACGTAAAACAATCACCCTTAAAACACGCGCGCTTAAGCCGCGCTCAATTGCTGGGGGTGATCAAACGCGTGCGCGTCTCGGCGCGCGGGCGCGCCAAGTCGCCCAGCTAAAAATTGCGAAAGAAAAAAGTTCGCGACTGCAAACTGCAAGTATTGAAAAAAAATTGGCCGAGCGCCCAGCAAAGCCAACAGCGCAAGAGACGCCTACACGCCCTAATCGCGGCTCTGCGCCGCGAGAGCCTTCACCACGACCCACTGCGGCACCAAAGGCCTTGCCTTTACGAGAAGAGGCGCAAATTGAACGTGCGTCATCTTTGGTTTTGGATACCGAAATATTTCATATTTTTGCGCCCTGCCCTACAGGCCTTGAAGAAGCGCTGGCAGCTGAACTCAGTGCCTTGGGCTATGCGCAGGTGCAGCCCACGCGTGCGGGCTGTCATTTTGTCGCTGATTGGTGGGGTGTTCAACGCGCCAATCTCTATTCGCGTTTAGCCACTCGAATTTTAGTGCGTGTCGGACAAGCACCCGTACAACGTGAGGACGATATTCTTGAGCTTGCGCAAAGCATTGGCTGGGAGCGTTGGTTTGGCGCTGAGCATACGCTGCGGGTTGACACCTCAGCGGTCAAAAGCCCCATGCAAAGTTTGCAGTACTGCAATCTGCGCGCCAAAGACGGGATTTGTGACCGGCTGCGCGATTTAGAGGGTGCTCGGCCTTCAATCGATACCGTGCGTCCCGATGCGCGAGTACATTTATTTTTGTCGCACGACACGGCTACGATGTACCTCGACACCTCAGGCGAGTCCTTATTCAAACGCGGGTGGCGACTCGACAAAGGTGATGCACCTTTGCGAGAAAATCTCGCGGCAGGTCTGCTGGCGCTCTCTGGCTGGGATCCTGAAGCCGCCCTGCTTGATCCGTTTTGCGGTAGCGGTACGATTCTGATTGAGGCGGCCTGGATCGCCTTAGGTGTCCCACCAGGGATCACTCGCCCCTTTGGCTTTGAGCGTCTGCGTGATCATGATGCACGTAACTGGGAAGACCTGAAAGAAGACGCGCGTAGCCGTATCCTGCCTGAATTGGCGTCACCCTTGATCGGAATCGATGCCGATCCCGAAGCGCTTGAGGCGGCACGGCGCAATGCTGAACGCGCTTACCTCACAGAAGATACTATTCAATTCGAACTGGGTGATGCGCGCGATGCAGTCGCTCCTGCGCCTGCAGGCTGGATCGTCACGAATCCGCCTTACGGCGAGCGGCTTGATGAAGAAGACCTTGAATTCTGGCGCGAATGGTCCGCCTGCTTAAAAAATGAATTTGCTGGTTGGCAAGTCAATGTCATTACCTCAGACCTTGATTTGCCCAAGCATCTACGCTTAAAGGCAGAGCGAAGAACACCCATTTTTAATGGCGCACTCGACTGCCGCCTTTTCAGTTTTGAATTAGTGGCCAATAGTTATCGCAACGATCGATAAACAACAATCTGTTGTGTAAGTGCCACAATTCTGATGATATAAGGGTATTCCCTTAATTTCATTTGCAACGACTAGGGTTTTCCCTTAATATAGGGTTATCCCTAGTCAGCAAAGGAAGTCATCATGAAAATCAACAACGCAGCTCGCTTAACCGACAGCCTTGAGCGCGAACTTTTGGCAAAAGCGATGGAAGAGCAATTTCGCCCTCACCCGTTTCGTGCGGTGGGTCGAGTGGTACGCGGCCTGGTCGCCTTCACAAACTCGGCACGTGCTCACGCAAAACACAACAGTCTGTACTAAAACCGGGGGCTGAGCGCTAGATTGAAATGCGGGATAATACCCGCCATGAACCTACGCTCTGCACCGATACCCCCTCTATTTGCACCCCCCTTAGCGCCAGCGCGGTCTCGTCGCTTTGCCTCAATGATGTACGAGGGGGTCTTATTGTTTGCGGTAGTCTTTTTAGCTGACTACCTCTTTGACACCCTCACTCAAAGCAAACACGGGCTCATGCTCAGAGGTGCGCGTCAAGCTTGGCTATTTTTTGCGATTGGCGTCTATTTTTTGATTTGTTGGGCTCGGGGTGGTCAAACCCTGCCCATGAAAGCCTGGCATATCCGCCTCGTCGCGCTCGACGGCACACCTGCACGCCTTAAGCAGCTCGGGCTGCGCTTAATCCTGATGTGGGTGCTTCCCTTACTAGGCGCTGCGGCAGTCTGGGGGCTCTCTAGGGCCACAAGCTGGCCCTCTGCACTCATGCTCATCGTCGTCGCCCCCTTCACTGTACTGATCCCCACCTGGTTCACGCCGCAGCAGCAGTTCTTACATGATCTGTTGTCAGGTACTCGCCTGGTAAATGTCGCGGTTAGTACAAACCCTTAGTTATTGTATTCAGACACCTCTGTGGGTTGCACCAAAGCAAAGGCTGAGCCATGCTACGAGCTTCACCTAAGCCCACCCTAAGGTATGGTCGATCAATACGCTTCGCTTTATGAGTCCTTCGAATGGTTGGTGCCAACCCATTTCAACATTGGTCACGCCTGTTGCCATCGTTGGGCCAATAATCCCGCCGATGCTCGACGGATCGCCTTATTTTATGAAGACGAACAGGGTCAGCGCGAAATCTGGACCTACGAACGCCTAGCTGCAACTGCGAATCAATTAGCAAATGGTCTGACACGTATGGGTGTCAAACGCGGCGATCGCGTCGCCTTGATCCTTGGCCAACGTCCAGAAACTGTCGTGGCGCACATTGCAATCTATAGCGTGGGCGCCGTTGTCTTACCTTTATCTAATTTGTTTGGCCCGGATGCACTCGAGCAGCGTCTGCGTGATGCGCAAGTACGCGTGGCGATCTTTGATGACTTGTCGGCTACAAACGTCTTAGCGAGCCTCTCACGCTGCCCAACGCTGACCCAACTTGTTGGGATCGCAGTTGACGACGAACGCGTTTTAGCCTGGTCTAAGCTTTTAGTGCGACAACCCACCGTCTTCAAGCCCGTCACCACGCGCGCCGATGAGCCGGCCATATTGCTTTACACCTCAGGCACCACAGGTTCGCCCAAAGGTGCTTTACTGCCGCACGCAGTCTTGATCGGTAACCTGCCAGGGTTTGTCGCTTCACAAAACTGGTTTCCCCAGGCGGGCGATATTTTCTGGTCGCCCGCAGATTGGGCGTGGACCGGCGGCATGATGGACGCCTTGTTACCCACACTTTATTTTGGACATCCAATCGTGGGCACGCGCGGGCGGTTTAGTCCAGAGCGCGCCTTCGATATTCTCGAACGCTATCAAGTCACCAATACCTTTTTATTTCCAACTGCGCTCAAGCAAATGATGAAAGTCATTGCCCAACCGCAAAGCACCTATAAGCTCTCGTTACGCAGCATTATGAGCGCAGGTGAAAGCGTCGGGGACACCGTATTTTCCTGGTGCGAGCAAGCGTTAGGTATCACGCCAAACGAAATGTTTGGCCAAACAGAAATGAATTATCTGATTGGCAATAGCCATCAGAAATGGCCAGCGCGCTCAGGCAGCATGGGCAAGCCTTATCCTGGTCATCAAATCACGGTGTTGCGCGAGGATGGCCAAGTCGCAGCCACAGACGAAGTGGGCGAAGTCGCCTTAAACCGTTTCGATATTCATGGTCATCCTGATCCAATTTTGTTTCTCGGTTATTGGCGTAACGAGGCTGCAACGCTTGAGAAATTTACCGGCGACTGGTGCCGCACGGGCGATCTCGCACGGGTAGATGCCGATGGGTATTACTGGTATGCCGGGCGGGCCGACGATGTATTCAAATCATCGGGCTATCGAATTGGCCCAGGTGAAATCGAAAATTCTCTGCTCGACCACCCTGCCGTCGCCAATGTTGCCGTCGTGCCCAAACCCGACCCTGAGCGTGGCGCAGTCGTGAAAGCCTTTGTCGTGCTCACCCCGGATTTCTCGTCGCGCCGACGCGCTGAACTGACCGCAATCCTGCAAGAGCATGTGCGCGCTCGTTTAGCTCCGTACGAGTATCCAAAAGAGATTGAGTATGTTGACGCTCTACCGATGACAACCACTGGAAAAATTCAACGTCGCGTCTTGCGTCAACTCGAAATTGGTCGTAGTCAGCGCCAAGCTAAAAAACTGAAATCCTCGTAAAGACGCCTTCGTACCCACCCCCCAGGCGCACGCGTTAAACTAGGCGTTTTCCTCTGCACCAGGCTCAACTCATTATGGCTATTTATCAACTAGGCGAACTGATTCCGCGTATCGACCCAACAGCGTTCATTTTTGATTCAGCCGATTTAATTGGGGACGTCGTCGTTGGCGCACACGCGAGCATTTGGGCCAATGTCAGCATTCGTGGTGACAATACCTGCATCGACATTGGTCATCACAGCAATGTTCAAGAGGGTAGCGTCTTGCACTCAGACGCTGGTGTCCCCTTAACGATTGAAAATCATGTCACGATCGGACATCAAGCCATGCTGCACGGCTGCACGATTGGTTCAGGTTCGCTAGTCGGGATGCAAGCTATCGTTTTAAATCGTGCAAAGATCGGCCGTAATTGCCTGATCGGCGCAGGGGCCATCATTCCTGAAGGTCGCGAAATCCCAGACGGCAGTTTAGTGATCGGGGTCGGTAAAATCACCCGTACGCTATCTGAAGAAGAAATTGCCACCATTCGCAACAATATTGAAAACTACGCCAAACGTGGGCAAATGTATCGCCAAAAACTCAAGCGGATCGGTTAATGACCTTTAGTCCAGATTCACGGCGTCATGACTCGCTTAAAAAATTTTTATCCCAGGACCGCAGTGTAAAAATTGAGTCTGTACGAATTGAGCAGGCGTGGCTGTCCGCGCAAGCGCATCAACAGTATCCTGCGTCCGTCACGGCCTTGCTCGGTGAGCTTGTGGCTGCGTCAACCTTGCTTGCTGCCAACCTTAAGTTTGATGGCTCACTGTTATTGCAATTGCAGGGCGATGGCGCAATCGCGTTAATGGTGGTTGAGTGCCGTGCCGACCTCAGCATTCGAGCAACGGTCAAAATGCGTGAGCGCCCATTACCCTTGGCAAAGGACTTACAGTCTCTGCTGAATCCGGGGGGCACTGCAAAATTTATTGTTGTTCTCGACCCACCCAAACACACCCCAGGACGCCAAGCCTACCAAGGCATCGTGCCACTCGAAGGCGACACGATTGCCCAGGCGCTAGAGCAATACATGCTGCGCTCTGAACAGTTACATACACGCATCTGGCTCGCGGCTGATGCGTTGCATTGCACGGGTTTGCTCATTCAGCGGTTACCCCTACAGGGCGGCTCTGAACAAACCGAACTCGATGCTGCGGATGAATCCTGGAACCGCATCCAACATCTTGCACAAACTCTCACGACGCTTGAAATGCTTGGCACCGACCAAGACACCCTCTTACACCGTTTGTTTTGGGAAGAAACGCTGCACGTCTTTGAGCCAACCACCATCACCTGGAAATGCTCTTGTACTCAAGAACGCGTAGCCGACATGCTCAAGATGTTAGGAAAAGCTGAGGTTGATGATATTTTGAAAGAGCAAGGCAAGGTTGAAGTTGCCTGTGAATTCTGCGGATTGCCTTATATCTTTGATGCGCTAGATACTGAGGCGCTTTTTCAAAAGGCGACTGTCTTGGGTAGCAAATCGGTTCACTGACGACGTTACGCTTTCACCACAACGGGTATGCATAATTGGTAACCGACTCCCCAAACCGCTTTGAGTACAAACTCTGAATCAGGCTCGGTCCCTGAAAGAGAATCCAGTTTTTTACGAAGACGACTGATCAAGCTTTCGAGCGCCCGCTTACCAATTGGCTGCGCATCGACACGTTGATTGAGCAATTCAAAAATTGTATCGTTATCTACGGTATGATTTTTTGCCTGTGCCAATGCCAAAAGCAGATTTTTCTCGCTATTGGTCAAAAATACTTTTTGCCAGGCATCTCCCCGACTGATAGAGCACTCTTGCAGATCCAACACCCAGGCAGATTTAAGTTCTATTTGCTGCTGTAACCGGCGATAAAGGCTGCGCAAGGCTAATGTCAACTCTTCAGGTGCCACGGGCTTGGTCAAATAGACATCCGCACCTGACTCGTATCCAAGAATTCGCTCAGCTAACATTGCCCGCGCAGTTAGCATCACAACGCCAATAGACGGAATGCTTGCGCGAATGCGCCTGGCAATCACCAAGCCATCTTCACCAGGCAAAGACAGATCTAGAACTAACGCATCAATTGGCTCGGTCATCAGCAACTGGTCTAGCGATGTGCCGCCATCCACAGCAAACACTAAGAAACCTTGTGATTTTAAATGATAGTGAATCTCTTTACGCAGTAGTGGGTCGTCTTCTACCAGCGCAATACGCATTTGGGTATGGGCTTGCTTCATGTCGGAAGCTCTATTTCAAAAAAAACTCGATCCTCAGAGGCTCTATATAAAATCGATCCTTTCAGCAGTTCGCAGAGGCACTTGATCAGCACCAACCCAAGTCCTGTGCCAGGCTTGTCGTGCGCATACGGGCTACGGTAGTAGCGACTGAAGAGACGGGTCACATCAGGAAAATGATTTGTCAGCACCATGTTCGACACGACAACCTTCATGCGACGCTCTCCCAGATCCTGCACACTTATCTCAATTTGACTGTTGATAGGCGAATATTTAACCGCATTATCAATGAGATTGTTAAGGATACTCGTAAATATTTGAAAATCAGTCGAAATTAAAAATTTGCGCGGCCCAACAAGGGTAAAACGATCTACATTCAATTTTATGATGGGTAACGTCTCGATTGACTCGAGAACGAAAACTTCTGAGTGTTGGGGCACGAGGATTCTTTGATCCACCGCATCAAGCTGCGCGCAGCGATTAATGACGGCGGTCATGTTATCAATAGCCTGATTGATGCTATCAATTCGCTCGAGAGCATCTGCGTCGTTGTTAGCCTGGCTGATTTTTTGATTTAACGAGCCAATTGCCATCCGTATCGTGGCCAACGGATTCTTCAATTCGTGCGACAACATGTCAATCAACATGCTTCGATCTTTAATTTGCATTTTCTCAAAGTCACTTTGAACGGTAAGCATATTGATATCGAACATGTTCTGCAGCATTTCATCCTGCTGCACTTTCAGATGCTTTAATGTAATCAGATAAAGAGCACCTGAAAAAATGACGGGCAACCACTCGCTTGCCGAAAAAATAAATGGAGAAGGTTGTCGTTGATTAAAAAACAATATGACGTCAGAGAAAAAAATCATTCCGATCAGCAGAAAGGCACTTACAGCGTATTTTTTTACAGCCCCTGTCACATTCTGACATTGATAAATCACCAGCGCTATCACGAAGGGATAGGTAAACATCACAATCCAATTGAGCAATAAAAACGTAACCTTAACGTTTCCAAAAGAAGCCATTAAAAGCTCGACCAGCCAAAACAACATCAAAAAAATGACGTAGGGACGCAACCAATTCGGGGGACGCAAACGTCTAAAAAAAACTAATAAAATCCAACTCATCAGCATATAACGCAAGCAAATCAAAACATTGAAACCTCTGAGGTAAGCATCAGGAAAATTCAATGACGATATGTACGGAATTAAATTATTGGTAAAGAAAAACAAGATGATTGCCGTCAATTGAGACAAACTCAACAAGCCCATCAAAGGTTGTTTAAATCGAAGCCAATAAAGAGTACCGAAACAGATCAATATCGACAGAATGCCGATCCAAATTCCAAGATAAATATTATTGGTTTTTAGTTTATTAACTAAACCCTTTTCGGTCAGCGCCTGGGTTGATACGTAGAAGCCATTACGCGTGTCAATGCGCAAAAAATATGTACGCGCACCGCTCTCGATCGGCGACAGTGCAAAGCAATGTGCGCCGATCAAACAATGCGCTTGAGTGTCTGGCGCTTTTGCGCCGCTTCGCTGCTGAATCCACTGGCCATCGCGCTCGTAATAAAGCACGAGTTCTGAAAGAAAATAAGGCCCCACCACAAGGACTAAGGGCAACCTAGGGTCTGAAGGCGCTTGAACCGAAATCTTGATCCAGCGCGTTGTTAAATCAAAATCAAAATTCAACGCTCCAGCAAAAGGCTTATATATTTGATGGCTAGCAACCTCAATGTCTAAACGACGAGTTGCGTCGACGTAGAGGCTTCGTTCAGTTACAAAATCGAACTGCGATTCATCTTTAGATGACTGAGCCGGGAGAGAAACAAGAGGCTGAGCTTGAGCGTGCGCGTGGCTACCTAAAAAAAGCTGCGCGACTATGAGTGCGACCAAAAATACAAGGGTCGCCTTACTAGAGCACAAGCAAGTGCTAAACATTAAGTGTTAGCAAGATACTCGACGGCGCTGCGCACACCTTTTGTTCCAACATCGATACCTAAACTTTGCATCGAAGCTTCAACACCAGCCAAGCAACCCAGAATCATGGCTGGATTCAAATCACCTAAGTGACCGATTCTAAATACCCGGCCAGCGAAGGGGCCCAAACCGCCCGCAATCAGTACCTGAAACTTCTCGCGTGCAGTCGTGCGAATCAACTCGGGGTCAATCCCTGGCCCCACCAACACTGCAGTCACAGAAGCCGAGCGCGCCTCTGGCACTTGGCACAAAAATTTGACGTGTCCCGACTCAGACCACGCCTGCACCGCAGCGTGCACGGCCGAGGCCAACCGTTGATGGCGGGCATGCACTTGCGCCAACCCCTCTAGCTCGATCAAACCGAAGGCCGCTTCAAGGCCAAACAATAAATTCTGAGGTGCCGTGCCACAAAAGCGACTGTACGAGGGGCCTTTACGGCGACGGATCCAATCCCAATAAAACCGCGGGGCTGGGTTGTTGGCACAGACCTGCATCGCGCGCTCATCAGCTGCACAAAAGCCAACACCGGGAGGGCACATCAAGCCTTTTTGCGAAGCACCTATCACTGCGTTGACGCCCCACTGATCCATAAAAAATGGGATCGCCCCCAAGGAGGCAACCACATCCACCACAAAGAGCGCGGGATGCTGAGCGGCATCGATTGCTTTGCGCAACGCGGGCATGTCACTTGTGGTGCTGCTAGCCGTGTCGGTATGTACCGCAAATACCGCGACAATTTCGTGTTTTGTATCGGCACGCAGCGTCTGTTCAACCACGTTTGCATCGATCGGTTGCCCTTCGATATAAGGCGTACGCACGATAACTGCGCCCATCGCTTCAGCCATCAGGGCCCAAGAATCAGAAAAATGTCCCGTGCCTGGAATCAGCACTTTTTGCCCAGGTGCCAAAAGGTTCACGATCATGGCTTCCCAAACGCCATGGCCATTTGCAGCGTATAAAAAGATGTCTGCCTTCGCCGTGTTGAGCAAACCTTGGAGCCCGCGCTCACAGGCATCGACACAGGCATCGACGCGTGGGTCTCCCATGTCGATCGGTTGTCTAGTCAAGGCATCGAGCACAGCCTTTGGCACATTAGAAGGCCCAGGCGAATGCAACAAACGAATACCAGGAAAATAAGGAAACGACGCAGCGGACGAATTCATAGCTAATCCTTAAAGAAGACCCCAATAGTTTAACCCGCTGTTCATCTATGCGTAATGTTGCGTCTAGACAGCTTGACCACGCTCACGCAGACTGCAGCGGATGCGACGATTGACTCCATTTTTTAGGCAAGATGGTACCAGCACCCTCGAGGCCAGCTTGTTCTTAATACCCGTCTTGTTCGTATGCTTGCTGGGGATTGAATTGGTACAGGTGCATCAGATCAAACAGCTTGCGGCTTTGGCGCTGCACGAGGCGGGCCGCGCGGCAAGTGTCAATAACGGCAATTCAAACGCAATCAATAAGCGGTTTGCGCAAGCGCTTCTGCCGCGCTTCGCCCCTGCAGGCCGGCACCTCAGTACCGCACAACGTCGAGACGCAACCCTCGCACGCTACCGTTCGCTCTATGAATTGCCACTTTGGCAGATACAAGCTACAGAATTCAAGCCGCAGCGCCTACGGTTAGATTTGATTTACCTGCACGAACCCATGCAGCCTTGGCTGCGTCAGCTGTTGAAAATTAGCTCGGTATCGCAAGACTCAACGCAAAACAATCTTGTGAAACAAGCCCGTCGCCACGGATTGATTGCGATACGCCTGACACATCAGGTTGTGCTACACAGCGATGAACTGCAACGTGCGCCTTAACGTGTTGCTGTTGTAGGCTTCACAGCAGGGGCAGGAGCCCGATTGGCCTTGGATGAAGGCTTGATTTCGGGAGGTTTAACGTCGGGCGGCAAGACCTGTACGAAGAGCTCGCCCTGCCGCATCATGCCAAGTTCGGCACGGGCGCGCTCTTCTGCCGCCTCGGTTCCCGTGCGCAAATCATCAACTTCAGCGAGCAAGGCAACGTTTCGCGCACGCAAGCCATCGTTAATGGCACGCTGAGAAGCGACATTCTCTTGCATGTCCCAGACGGACAACCAACCACCCCGACCCATCCACAAGGGATATTGGATCAGACCAGCCAGCGCAACTAGCACCAACAGCAACAGACGCATACCACCTCGTGTTTGCCTGAAGGGCGATTAACCACCATTCAGACAAGCCATTCGCGCAAACTTAGCGCAGGTTGTAAAAAGCCTCAAGACCAGGATAGCTGGCCACTTCAGCAAGTTCTTCTTCGATTCTGAGCAGCTGATTGTACTTAGCCATACGATCTGAACGTGACAACGAACCTGTTTTGATCTGCATGGCGTTGGTGGCCACCGCAATATCAGCAATCGTTGAATCTTCAGTCTCGCCGGATCGATGCGAAACGACCGCAGTGTAACCGGCGCGCTTTGCCATTTCAATAGCTGCAAAGGTTTCAGTCAAGGTACCGATTTGGTTAATTTTGATCAAAATCGAATTTGCCACACCACGCTCGATTCCCTGCTTCAGGATTTTGGTATTCGTCACAAACAGGTCATCGCCTACCAACTGAATCTTTTTGCCCAGTTGTTCGGTGAGATGCTTCCAGCCATCCCAATCGTTTTCAGCCATACCGTCTTCAATGGTAATGATCGGATATTTATCGCACCACGTCGCCAAGAGATTGGTCAGCTCTTTGGAAGTGAGTGAAATACCGCCCTCACCTTCAAGGGTGTACTTACCGTCACGATAAAACTCTGAAGCAGCACAATCCAGTCCCAGCGCAATTTGGGTACCCGGCTCGTAGCCCGCATTTTCGATCGCACGCAAGATCAATTGAATTGCCGCCTCGTGATTGGGCACATTAGGCGCAAAACCACCCTCGTCGCCGACCGCCGTCGACATCCCTTGGTCGTGAATGATCTTTTTCAGGGCGTGAAAGGTTTCAGCGCCCATCTGCATTGCCTGCCTAAAGCTTTTTGCACCCACGGGCAAAATCATGAGTTCTTGCATATCAAGCGTGTTATTGGCATGCGCACCACCATTGATCACATTCATCATGGGTACGGGCATGCTCATCGGTCCGCTGCCACCAAAATAACGATAGAGCGACAAGCCTGACTCGTCGGCCGCGGCACGTGCGACGGCCATACTGGCCGCCAAAATCGAATTCGCACCCAGGCGTGATTTGCCTTCGGTGCCATCCAGTTCGATAAGTGTGCGGTCTAAAAAGGTTTGCTCTTGAGCGTCAAGGCCCATCAGCGCTTCAGAGATTTCGGTATTCAAGTTTTCGACGGCACGCAATACGCCCTTACCGAGGTAACGCGATTTATCGCCATCGCGCAACTCGATTGCTTCACGGCTGCCGGTCGAGGCACCTGAAGGAACCGAAGCGCGACCCATCGCACCTGATTCAAGCAAAACATCGCATTCGACGGTTGGATTACCGCGCGAGTCGAGAATTTCGCGTCCGATGATATCTACGATTGCACTCATTTCAAGATTTCCTAGATAGATAAAATAGATAAAGGATTCGTGTGGCCCCGATCAGTCAAACCGCGACTCGAGAAACCCGTGCCGTTTAACCACGCGGTCTAGATCGAGCAAAGTTGCAAGAAGATCTTGCATGTGAGCAAGCGGCACTGCATTCGGACCATCAGACAGCGCCTGAGCCGGATTGGGATGCGTTTCCATGAATAAGCCAGAGATACCTGCCGCCACAGCCGCCCGCGCCAGCACGGGCACAAACTCGCGCTGCCCACCCGACGAAGTGCCTTGGCCACCGGGCAATTGCACTGAGTGCGTGGCATCAAAAACAACAGGACAATCAGTTTCACGCATGATGGCAAGTGACCGCATGTCTGATACTAAGTTGTTGTAGCCAAATGACACACCGCGCTCGCAAACCATGATGTCTTCGGCTACACCAGCTTTTCGCGCAGCTTGCCGCGCCTTGGTGACAACTTGCAGCATATCGTGCGGAGCTAAAAATTGGCCTTTTTTAATATTGACAGGCTTGCCACTGGCAGCGCACGCTTCGATAAAATCTGTTTGTCGGCACAAGAAGGCGGGCGTTTGCAAGACGTCGACCACAGCCGCCACCTGAGCAACCTGGTCTTTATCGTGAACATCAGTCAGTATCGGCACCTTAAAATGGGCACGCACCTCAGACAGAATTTCTAACCCTTCGTCAATACCAGGGCCACGATACGAGGCTCCAGAGCTGCGATTGGCTTTATCAAACGAACTTTTATAGATAAACGGCACACCTAAGGCCGTAGTAATTTCACACAACCGCCCTGCAGTATCAAAGGCCATTTGACGTGATTCGATCACGCAAGGCCCTGCGATCAGAAAAAAAGGCTGGTTTAAGCCGATTTCAAAACCACAAAGCTTCATCAAGCATCCTTGCGCTTATTTTGATTTTCAAGTGCTGCACGAATATAGCTCGAAAACAAAGGATGCCCATCGCGTGGCGTCGAGGTGAACTCAGGATGGAACTGCACGCCAACAAACCAAGGATGACCCGGGATTTCCATCATTTCAGGAAGATCTTCGGTCGGTGTGCGCGCGCTGATCAACATGCCGGCTTGCTCGAGTTTAGGCACATATAAATTATTGACCTCATAACGGTGGCGATGCCGCTCGTTGACTTCAGGCCCATAAATGCTACTTGCCAACGTGTTGGCCTTGACCGGGCAACGTTGGGCACCCTTGCGCATGGTGCCACCCAAGTCTGATTTTTCATCGCGCACTTCAGCCCGACCTTCGCGATCGATCCATTCAGTAATCAGGGCTACTACGGGGTGGCCTGTCGAGGGATCAAATTCGGTACTGTTGGCATCGACGAGCCCAGCTTTGTGACGCGCGTACTCGATCACTGCGAGTTGCATACCCAGGCAAATACCCAGATATGGCACCTTGTGTTCGCGCGCATATTGAATGGCAGCAATCTTGCCTTCGGTGCCACGCTTACCAAAGCCGCCAGGCACCAAAATCGCGTCAAACGGCTTGAGCATATCGGTGCCGTGTTGTTCGATCGCTTCGGAGTCAATGTATTCGACCACCACGCGCGACTCGGTGTGGATGCCCGCATGAATCAGCGCCTCAGTGAGCGACTTGTACGATTCGGTCAAGTCAACGTACTTGCCAACCATCGCCACGCGCACTTGATGCTTGGGGTGCTCGAGACCGTATACCAGCTTCTCCCAGACTGATAAGTCTGCCTGGGGTGGATTAATCGCCAATACTTCACAAATTAAATTATCTAACCCCTGTTTGTGCAGCATGCCTGGGATTTTATAAATTGAATCCGCATCCCACACCGAGATCACAGCATCGAGCGGCACATTTGAAAACAGCGAAATTTTTGCGCGCTCTTCGTCGGGGATTGGGCGATCGGCACGGCAAAGCAACGCGTGCGGAATAATGCCGATTTCACGCAGTTTTTGTACTGAGTGCTGAGTTGGCTTAGTCTTGAGTTCGCCAGCCGAGGCAATAAAGGGCACCAAGGTCAAATGAATGAAGGCCGAACTGTTACGGCCAAGTCGTAAGCTCATTTGCCGCACGGCTTCAAGAAACGGCAAAGACTCGATATCGCCCACCGTGCCGCCGATTTCAACAATCGCGACGTCGGTTTGACCGTCCCAGGATTGATCTGCGCCGCGCGTAATAAAGTCTTGGATTTCGTTGGTGATATGAGGAATCACCTGGACCGTTTTACCCAGATATTCGCCCTTACGCTCTTTACGTAATACGGACTCATAAATTTGGCCCGTGGTGAAGTTATTCACCTTGCGCATTTTTGACGAGATAAAACGCTCGTAGTGACCTAGATCTAAGTCGGTTTCAGCGCCATCTTCAGTGACAAAGACCTCGCCATGCTGAAACGGGCTCATCGTGCCGGGATCAACGTTGATATAGGGGTCGAGTTTAAGCAGGGTCACCTTTAAGCCGCGCGATTCAAGCAAGGCAGCCAAAGACGCGGCTGCGATGCCCTTACCTAGCGAGGACACTACACCACCGGTGACAAATACAAATTTGGTCATGTCATGAACGCCCAAACGTGCGGCGTATGCAGGAAATTTGAATTATAGCCGTCTATGTGGTCTTTGCGGGGAATCCGCGCCTCAAAGGCCGATGGATTGTGTGCGCCGCACCAACCAGGCCAGGCCCGCCCCCGTCACACGAGGCTCAAGGCGACGCCGTACTTCACGATGATAGTCGTTGATCCACTTGATTTCGTCCTCTCTTAGCTGGCTAAGTTGAACGCACCGGGTGTCAATCGGGCAAAGCGTCAGGGTCTCGAATTGCAAAAACTCACCAAATTCTGAAGTCCCTGCGCTTTGATTACAAACGAGGTTTTCAATTCGGATCCCCCATCGACCCGGACGATAGAGCCCAGGTTCGTTAGACGTGATCATGCCAAGCTCCATCGCCGTGTGTGGAGCTGGGGCAGCGCGGTAAGAAATCACCTGAGGGCCTTCATGCACATTCAGGTAGTAACCAACGCCATGGCCTGTTCCGTGACCATACTCTGCCAAACGATCCCATAACGGAGCACGCGCGACGGCGTCAAGCATGGGCGAGGCCACCCCGCGCGGAAACTTTAAACCCGACAAGGCGATCATCGCCTTTAGTACCGCGGTGTAATCATCTTTTTGCGCTTCAGTCGGCGTCCCGACAGGAACGACTCGGGTGATATCGGTCGTGCCACCCAAGTATTGCGCCCCCGAATCGATCAGCAACAGCCCATCACCCTTAATTTGGGCGTACGAATTTGGGGTTGGACGGTAATGAGGCATCGCACCATTGGCATTAAAGGCCGAGATTGTGCCAAAGCTGCGCGACACGAAGCCCGACTGTTGGGCGCGCACCTCAAGCAAGCGCTCGTCAATCATCAATTCGTTCAGTGGTGTAGTGTCGGCCCCTGCAATGGCCTGCTCAAGCCAGGCAAAAAAAGAACACAGCGCTGCACCGTCTTGCTCCATGACGCGCCGTACATGATTGAGCTCGAATTCAGTTTTTTGAGATTTAAAGAAGGTACTGGGATTCATGACACGCACGGTGCGCGCACGTAACACATCGACCAGGGCACAGGTTGTGCGCGCCGGATCAAACATCAGAAGCTCAGTGCTCGGAAGCGCAGATAGCGCCTGCGTGGCCGTCTCGTAGGGTCGAACCTCGATCTGATCAGCGGCCAGGGTACTCGCCAAGGCCGTGTCTATTTTGCCGGGCAGCACAAACAGGTCTACGGATTGCAGACCAATCAGAGCATGCGCCATGAAAACAGGATTAAACGCGACATCGCTTCCACGTAAATTAAAGAGCCAGGCAATGTCATCGAGCGTAGACAGCAAATGCCACTGCGCGCCGTTATCGCGCATCGCTTGACGCACTCGGGCGAGTTTTTCTTGGCGAGAAGTACCGGCAATGTCGAGTGGCAGGTCGCGCACAGGCGCACGCGGTAATTCAGGGCGCTGGGGCCAACACTGCCCTGGCAAATCGAGATCGAGCTTGAGCGCGATTGCGCCAGCGTTCAATCTCTCGAGAAGCGCGTCACGCGCCGAGAGGCCCAGCGCACGACCATCAACCGCGACCACAGCGCCTCGCGGCAAGTGCGCTGCGAGCCAGTCAGTATGCGCAGGATCACTTGCAACACCGATTTTCATGAGCGTGACTTGCGAACCGCTTAACTCAGCTTCTGCCTGAACCCAGTAGCGGCTATCGACCCAGAGCCCTGCAAAATCAGCGGTCACAACCACCGTGCCCACCGAACCGCTAAAACCCGTGAGCCAAGGCCGCAACTGCCAGTAGTCGGGCAGGTATTCAGAGAGATGTGGATCGGCCGAAGGAATCAGGCAAGCCTGCACGCCCGCGGCCTGCATGGCTTTGCGTAACGCGTTCAGTGCCTGCGTCGAGGCGGACACCGTTGAGATCATTTTGTCGAACTAGAAAACTTTGCGCGCAGCACTGCAATAATGCCAGGCAGAATAGACAAGAAGATGATGAATACAATCACCAACGTCAGGTTATTACGCACGAACGGCAAGTTACCAAACCAGTAGCCCGCTACCGTCAAAGAAATTACCCACAACATCCCGCCTGTCACGTTGTACAGCACAAAACGTTTAGGATCGAAACGCGCGAAACCGGCTACGAACGGCGCCATTGTGCGCGCCAAGGGAATAAAGCGGGCAATGATGATGGTTTGGCCGCCGTACCGATCGTAAAAGCCCTGGGTGTAGGCCATATGTTTGGCGTTCACCAGGCTGGTGCGTGCAATCAGTTCTGCACCAAACCATCGACCGATCGAATAATTGACGGCATCACCCACAATCGCAGCGGTGGTCAGGATCACGATTAGTACGTAGATATCCATCTTGCCCATCGCACACACTGCGCCTGCGACAAAGAGCAAAGAATCCCCCGGCAAAAAAGGCATGAATACTAAACCGGTCTCGGCAAAAATAATCGCCACCAGCAACACATAAATCCAGACTCCATGTGCCTCGATGAACTGCAGCATCGTTTTATCGATGTGCAGCAATAGATCTAACAAGCCAGTGATGAAGTCCATTCCCGAATCCTTTTGTGTTACGCAACAGCCGACACATCGAGTTTTGCTGCGGTGTGCTCTTGGATTTCAGCAACCGTCACACCAGGTGCAAGTTCAAGTAACTTCAAACCATTTGGTGTGACTTCGAGAACACCAAGGTCAGTAATCACCATATCGATCACGCCGACACCCGTCAACGGCAATGTGCACTTAGGCAAAAGCTTCATGTCGACCGTACCGTCTTTTTTGCGAGCAACGTGCTCCATGAGTACGATGACGCGACCGACGCCGGCGACCAAGTCCATCGCGCCGCCCATCCCTTTGACCATTTTTCCAGGGATCATCCAGTTTGCAAGATCGCCGGTCTCAGAGACTTGCATTGCACCTAAAATCGCCAAATTAATTTTTCCACCCCGAATCATTGCGAATGAATCGGCTGACGAAAAAATTGACGAACCAGGAATTGGGGTGACCGTCTGCTTACCCGCGTTGATCATATCCGCGTCGACTTCGCTTTCAAGCGGAAACGGCCCAATCCCGAGCAAACCATTTTCTGACTGAAGCCAAACTTCAATGCCTTTAGGCACATGATTGGCGACCAAGGTCGGCAAACCGATGCCCAGGTTGACATAAAAACCATCTTTTAATTCACGTGCCGCACGTGCGGCCATTTCGTCACGAGTCCATGCCATGTTGATTGCTCCTTAGCTCGCCGCGCGAACAGTACGTTGTTCGATGCGTTTTTCAGGGGTCGCATTGATGACAATGCGATGCACATAAATTCCGGGCAGATGAATTTGGTCAGGATCGAGTTCACCCAGATCCACTACCTTTTCGACTTCAACCACGGTCAACTTACCCGCCATCGCAACAGGCGGATTAAAGTTGCGCGCAGTTTTGTGAAAAATCAAATTACCACTGCGATCAGCGATATAGGCCTTGACCAGAGAAATTTCAGGCACAAGCGAACGTTCCATCACGTATTTTTCGCCGTCAAACTCGCGAATCTCTTTACCATCGGCCACCACCGTGCCCACTCCGGTACGCGTAAAAAACGCTGGGATCCCTGCGCCACCGGCCCGAAGGCGCTCTGCCAACGTGCCCTGGGGCGTGAAT
>CALQNE010000029.1 GCA_943331855.1 Bordetella parapertussis | reverse complement strand
CATGCAGTGTCGCGATTGATTGGTGCGCCTCCGGGATATGTGGGTTATGACGAAGGCGGTCAGTTAACAGAAGCAGTTCGTCGTAAACCATACTCTGTTGTATTGCTCGATGAAATTGAAAAAGCGCATCCAGATGTGTTCAACATTTTGTTGCAAGTGATGGATCACGGCACGCTCACCGATAACAACGGTCGTAAAGCAGACTTCCGTAATGTGATTCTGGTGATGACAACCAATGCGGGTGCTGAAGCACTGAACAAGCCCAACATTGGTTTTTCAAATACCCGTGCGAGCGGTGACGAAATGGGCGATATCAAGCGTCTGTTCTCACCCGAGTTTCGTAACCGTTTAGACGCAATCGTGCCCTTTGCCCAGCTTGATCAGGCTGTGATTTTACGTGTGGTCGATAAGTTCTTAATGCAGCTAGAAGACCAATTGCACGATAAGCGCGTTGACGCAAGCTTTACCGATGCACTTCGTGCGCACTTGGGCAAAAATGGTTTCGATCCTCTGATGGGAGCGCGCCCCATGCAGCGTTTGATTCAAGACACGATCCGCCGTGCCTTGGCTGATGAATTGCTGTTTGGCAAACTCGTTGATGGTGGCTCGGTCATCGTTGATATTGATGATCAGGGTAAAGTGCTATTGACCTTTGGCTCGCGTATCGACAAAGCTCAAAAGTCTGTATCAGGTTCTGATCAGGAAGCCGAGTTAGCCCACTGATGTCCTCGGGTCCGCTTTTGCTGTCCTGTCATCATTGCGGGGCGGTTTACCAACGTCCTGTGCTGGCGCCAGGCGAGTGGGCGCAATGCGAACGCTGTGACCATGTGCTTGAAACGTACTCTGTCTTTAGTCCGCACGCATGGCTGGCCGTGCTTCTGGCCGCGGTGGTCAGCTTTGCGCTAGCCAATGCGTATCCCGTTGCAACCCTGTTGATTTCGGGCAAAGCACAAGCGGCTTCGTTTTTTGACGCAATCGTCATCACCTGGGAGTCGGGCTATCCAGAGGTCGCAATCGTCGCGTTCGCGGCTGGTTTTTTATTGCCGGTCGTGCAATTACTGCTCTTGCTCTGGGTGTTTACTGCGCTTGCTCTGGGACGATTGCCCTTGTTTTTTGAGCACGCGATTGCCGCGATCGATCTCTTGAAGCCATGGTGTATGGTGCCCGTGTTTTTGATGGGCGTGCTGGTCTCTGTCGTCAAGTTGGTTGGGCTCGCCTCGCTGATCCCCGGAATTGGTTTGTTCGCGACGGCAACTTCGGCGATTTTCGTGACAGCTTTGACGCGACTGTCTGCGCATAAAATTCGCTGCATGGCGCACGATTTAGGCTTGCCAGCGCAATGGGAAGCGTTGCCCAAGGCACCTTCACCTGCGTTGTTTAACCGAACTTGGGCGCTTATCGCGGCAGCCGCTCTTTTGTATCTTCCGGCCAATCTGCTGCCGATTATGAAAATTGATTCGATTGCAGGAAGTTCGGCCCATACAATTTTAGGTGGCGTGATTGAATTAATTGGAATGGGTTCATATAGCATTGCCGCGGTCGTTTTTATCGCGAGCGTCGTGGTTCCCTTGTTTAAGCTCTTGTGTTTGGCCATCTTGGTTTATCTGGCGCAACAACGTGCGTCTCAGGCGCTTAGAACGCGCACGCATTTGTATCAGGTCGTTGAGTTTATCGGTCAGTGGTCGATGCTCGATGTGTTCGTGGTGATTCTGCTTTCGGCCTTGGGGCGCTTTGGCGCGTTACTCACAATCGAGCCCGGTGGTGGGGCGGCTGCTTTTGCAGGTGTTGTGATCCTGACGATGTTAGCCGCGCTTGGTTTTGATCCCCGTTTGGCTTGGCGGCGTGCTGGACATCGCAGGCATTTTTCTTCAGAGTCTGCCAAAATGGCAGCCCCTACTTAATCAACGTTTTTGTTAAGGAGCCCGGCATGCCGGAGCAATCAACCCCACAACAGATGCCGCCGTTGCCGCGCGTCAGTCAGCGGCCCAAACGCAATATGGGTTGGGTATGGTTGATTCCTGTGATCGCGGCCTTGGTGGGGCTGTCAATCGTTTATCACAGCTGGTCTAAGCAAGGCCCACGCATCTTCATCACGTTCCAGTCTGCGACAGGTCTTGAAGTCGGAAAAACGCAAATACGCTTTCGCGATGTCGTGATTGGAATCGTGAAGGATATTCGTCTAACCGAGCTGCGCGATAAAGTGATTGTCGAAGCTGAGCTTAATAAAGACTCCGAAGGCATGGCCAACGAGGCGACGCAGTTTTGGGTGGTTAAACCACGCATTGGCATTAGTGGTGTTTCGGGTCTGTCAACCCTGATGTCGGGTGCCTATATCGAAACTGATACGAAACACGGTGCTCTGGGTAAAGTGACCAAAAAGCAGTTTATCGGTCTTGAAGATCCGCCTCCTATTACAAGCGATCGACCCGGTTCGCGCTTTATCTTGCGCACGGAAGACCTTGGCTCACTCAGTGTGGGCGTTCCGGTTTACATGCGCCGGCTGCAGGTTGGTATGGTATCTAGTTACAAGCTTGATCCAGCGGGTCAGTTTATTGAAGTCGAGGTCTTCGTCGACGCGCCTTACGATCGTTATGTCGATGGTAGTACGAGATTTTGGAACGAAAGTGGGATCGACGTTTCACTGTCAACCGAAGGTATGCAGATCAACACGCAGTCTTTGGTCTCTTTAATTGCAGGAGGCGTTTCGTTTGGCTCTTTTGGCGCGCCACGCGATATTGCTGAGGTCAATCGGGTGTTCAAGTTATATGACACTCGGCGTGCCGCCGAGATTGAGCCGCAGGGCCTTGCGGTGCCGATTTATATGCGGTTTGATCAAGCAACCCGCGGTTTGAAGGTGGGTGCCATGGTCGATTTTAACGGTGTCGATATCGGAATCGTGAAATCGGTCGCCCTGGATTTTGATGTCGCGCTTGGTCGCTTCTTTACGTCGGTGACGGCCACGTTATACCCAGAGCGCCTGGGCACGGTATACCGAGAGATGAACATGTCGCGGCGTTCACTTGAGCAGCTGGCAGAGTCTTTAGCCATCATGACGAAGCGAGGCTTGCGCGCGCAATTGCGTACGGCGAATATTTTGACGGGTCAACTTTATATCGTGCTTGAAGATTTCCCGAAAGCGCCTAAGATCGAAACGCCTAAAGTCGAACTGCCGTTCAAGATGCCAACACTGGCCTCAGATGATCTCGATAAATTGCAGCAGCAAGTTGCAAGTATTGTGAACAAGCTCGATAAGATCCCCTTTGAATCGATCGGTAATGAGGTCAACGATATGATTAAGCAGATCAAGGTGCTGAGTACAACGCTCGATAAGTCGGTTGTCCCAAAACTGGCGACGACGCTTACGCAGATCGAAGTTGCGGTCAAAAATCTGAATGGCTTGATTGCGCCGGGTAGCGCAATGACGGTTAGCACAGAAGCGATGCTAGAGGATTTCAGAACGAGCTTGCGTTCGTTGCGTGGTTTGACAGACTCGTTGCAGTTGCAACCCGACTCGCTGATTACCGGTCGCCCCCCCAAACCTTATTCGCGTGAGACGCTTGGAGCCCCTGCGAAATGAAACCTTTTTTGCTTTCTTTGTTGTTCGTGTTAATGGCCGGCTGCTCAACGCCGCCGGCTTATCATTACACGCTTAGTCCGCCCGCTGCTCGGGTATCAACGCCGCCGGCTCAAAATATTGGGCCTTATGCGTTAAGTGCTGTTACGGTACCCGCTGAGGTTGATAATGCGGCCTTGGTGACGCGTGAGCCAAACGGACGTTTATTGCTGTTGGCAGATGATCGTTGGACTGCGCCGCTGTCTTCGCATCTTCAGACGGCCTTGAGTCTTGAGCTCACGGGGCATTTAGGGATGCCACCTGTGCAAAATATTAATCTGACCGCTACGCAGGGTAATGTGATCCAAGTGCAGGTGGATGTTCAGCGCTTTGAAATGGTACCTGGTCAGTACGTCGCCCTCGACGCACTCTGGCGCTTGCGTTTTGGACAAGACAAGCGGGTATTAACGTGTTTTTCTCGGTTCAAGCAAACGGTCGAGGTTGGCGTGAGTGCGCTTGTTTTGGGTCAACAAAAGAATACTCAATTGTTGTCGGCTCAAATCGCGCAGGCGCTTAGCTCGCGCAGTGCGCCCACCGAGGCGCAGTGTACGCAGTCTTAAACAAGGCGACGACCACTTCTTTAGGCGCGACCCGTGCTACCAAAGCCACCCGTGCCTCGTGTGCTTTGTTCAAACTCTTCGACAACCGTAAATTCGACTTGTGCGATCGGGATGACGACTAGCTGAGCCAAGCGCTCAAGAGGCTGCAGGGTGTAGGCAGTTTGGCTTCGATTCCAGGCAGAGACCATCAAGGGCCCTTGATAGTCTGAATCAATTAACCCTACAAGATTGCCCAAGACGATCCCGTGCTTATGGCCGAGCCCTGAGCGCGGCAAAATCACTGCAGCGTATCCTGGATCTGCGACATGAATCGATAGTCCCGTCGGAATAAGGTGAGTGACACCTGGCTCGATGATCAAAGGTGCCTCAATAGCGGCGCGTAAATCCAGGCCCGCCGACCCAGGGGTGGCGTAGGTTGGAATTTGTTCACGCATTCGGGGATCTAGAATTTTTAACTCAACCGTTTTCAACGTTATTTCCTTAAAGTAGCACGACGTCGTTTATCTTGATTCGCGCTGCGCGTCATCCAGATTAAGACTGCAAGTCCGATCAATACCGCGCAACCCAGTGCAGAGTAAATCGTCGACTCGCGCGAGTGCCTGGCCGCATCGACACTAATCGCGGTTAAATAACCGGGCGCCAGCAAAGCGGGCATCCACAGAAGCGCTGACAAAATATTTGCGAGTTGAAATTTCTTTTCAGACATGCCCATGACACCGGCAACCGTGGGCATCAGACTGCGCATTGGACCTAAAAAGCGACCGAGTAAAACGGCTAAGAAACCATAGCGATAACAAAGCAGGCGTGCGCGTGCGACTGAGCGACGGTGTGTTTTGAGTATCTTCATTCTTAAAACACGTGGTCCAATCCACTTGCCGATCCAATACGACAGGGCATCGCCAAGAACAGCCCCCGAAAAGCCCCAGGCTAAAAGCGGCAGCATGGGTAGCATGCCACTACCCACCAGGCCACCACTCATCATGAGTAAAACGGTAGCAGGTAGCAAGATGCCAATAATCAGCATCGATTCGCCAAAGGTCATTAAAAAAATGATTGGTCCAGCCCAGGCCTGATTGGCCTGGATAAACTGCCCCATCTGGGTAATGAGCGCATCCATGCGAGTAGGTAATTATTTTTTGTTCGGAAGACGCGCCGCAATGGCGGCAATGAGTTGACGCGCGATATCCTGTTTAGCGCTTGTGGGCAGCGGATGCTCTCCGTGTTCGTCAAAAATACTGACTGTCGTGTGGTCGGCATCCATCACGTGCTGTGCAAGATTGCCGATCAGCATGGGGATTCCCTTGCGCACCCGTTTGGCTTGTGCAAATTCAGAGAGGCGTTCAGTTTCAGCAGCGAAGCCAACGCACCAAGGGGCATTGGGTAAGGCGGCAACCGTGGCCAGGATGTCGGGATTGAGTGCAAACGTTAAGTCGGGTGTATGCGATTTATTCGTTGTGTGATCTTTTTTGATTTTGTCCGTAGAAATATTTTCGATCCGCCAGTCAGCCACAGCGGCAACCGAGATAAAGACATCTTGTTGTTTGACGTGCGCCAACACTGCATCATGCATTTGCTGCGCAGTCTGCACTTGAATGCATTGAACGCCATAGGGGGTCGGCAGGGCAGTCGGGCCAGAAACTAAGGTGACTTCTGCGCCCGCCTCACGGGCAGCTCGTGCCAACGCGTAGCCAGTTTTACCAGACGAACGATTGGTCAGCACGCGAACTGGGTCGATCGGCTCGATCGTGGGACCTGCGGTAATCAGTACCCGCTTGCTCTGTAAAACCTTAGGTTGAAAAAAAGCGATGAGTTCGGCCAGTAACTGCATGGGCTCGAGCATGCGGCCGTCACCCGTTTCTCCACAGGCTTGTTCGCCTGCTGCGGGCCCTAACACTTTGATGCCATCTTGTTTGAGTTGAGCGACGTTACGCTGGGTGGGCGCCGCTGACCACATTTCGCGATTCATGGCGGGCGCGACCAACAGCGGGCAGGCACGCGCCAAACATAATGTTGACAATAAGTCATCCGCACGACCTTGCACTAGCTTAGCCATGAAATCCGCCGAAGCTGGCGCAACGATGATTGCATCGGCGCCGCGGCTTAAATCGATGTGCGCCATATTGTTCGGGATACGGGGGTCCCATGCATCGGTAAACACGGGGCGTCCACTGAGCGCTTGCATGGTCACTGCGGTAATAAAGTGGGTGGCCGCGTCGGTCATGATGACATCAACAGTGGCACCTTGTTCAACGAGGCGGCGCACGAGCTCTGCAGACTTGTAGCAGGCGATCCCCCCGCTTAAGCCCAATACGATGCGTTTGTTATGAAGATCTGGCATGCTGGCCTCGAAGGCGGATAACTTCATCTAGAATCAACAGGATAGCACCGAGTGTGATGCATGTGTCAGCGATATTAAAGGCTGGGTAGTACCAGTTTTTCCAATAGAACAACAAAAAATCGATCACGTGGCCGTAAGCCAGTCGATCGATGACGTTGCCCAGAGCCCCTCCTAAAATCAAGGCCAAGGCAAGTAGCAAGCGCGCCTGGTTGCGATTTTTGTGCATCATCCAAAGGATAAAGCCGGATGCGCCGAGTCCTAGAATCGTAAAAAACCAGCGTTGCCAGCCGGGTTGGTCCGCTAAAAAACTAAAAGCGGCGCCCCGGTTGTAGAGAAGCGTGAAGTCAAAAAAGGAGAAGACGTGAAGGCGTTCGCCATAGCGCAAGGCTGCGTCGAACCAAAGCTTACTGAGCTGATCCATCAGTACAAGCAGGCTCGCGAGCAGCACCCAGCGCGTTAACTTGGGTTGCGCTTGAGTGGGGCTGCGCGATTCAGACGCGGTGGTCATAGGTGCTTAGCCGCTGGCTTTGGCTTCAGTTAAGCTGGTCACGCAGCGTCCACAAATATCAGGGTGAGCCGCCTCGTGCCCGATATCGTCACACCAGTGCCAACAGCGTTCGCATTTTTTATGCTGCGAGGGCGCGATGGCGATGTGTAGTTCAGTGCCTTTGGCGTCAGTGGCAGCGTGTATGCCCACGCGAGAAACAATCAAAATAAATTTTAACTGTTCTGCAACGCTCTGTAACAGTGTCAGATCTTCACCTGCAGCCGTGAGATCGACTTCGCCTTGTAGTGATGAGCCGATGCTTCCTGCGGTACGAAGCTCTTCAAGCTTACGCGTCACTAAAGCGCGAATT
Source organism: Bordetella parapertussis (assembly GCA_943331855.1). Lineage (GTDB taxonomy): Bacteria > Pseudomonadota > Gammaproteobacteria > Burkholderiales > Burkholderiaceae_B > Zwartia > Zwartia parapertussis_H. The sequence continues at coordinate 12,550 of CALQNE010000029.1, read as the reverse complement.
TCGCGCAAACGACTCCAACGTTGTTGCAGGGTGTCTGCTTCCGAAATCGTAGGAAGGGTGTGATAACACTCGGTGAAAATCGTCAGGCGACTTAAATTGCTTTGGTTCGCCAGGGTGGAGTCGCACAAAATGCCCCAGGCTTCTTCAGCCGTAAACGACAAAATCGGCGCCATGAGTTTGAGCAGGGTCTGAGTAATGTGTAGCAAGGCAGTTTGCGCTGAGCGACGGGCAATGCTGCGTGGCGCCGAAGTATAAAGACGATCTTTCAGAACATCTAGGTAAAACGCACCTAAGTCCTCTGAGCAAAAATGTTGCAAACGAGACATGGCGGGCTGAAACTCGTATTGCTCAAAGCCCTTGAGCACTTCGGCTTGCATCTGCGCGGTCATCGCGAGTGCATAACGATCGATCTCAAGCAGGTTCTCGGGTAACAACGCATCTTTGGCAGCATCAAAGTCGGCCAGATTGGCCAACAAGAAACGTAGCGTGTTGCGAATGCGACGATAACTTTCTACCACGCGTTTCAGGATTTCATCAGAGATAGACAACTCGCCCGAGTAATCCGTGCTGGCCACCCAAAGGCGCAAAATTTCGGCACCTAAACTGTCTGATACTTTTTGCGGAGCAATCACATTGCCGACCGATTTGCTCATTTTGCGGCCTTGGCCATCCACCACGAAGCCGTGCGTTAGCAAGCTGTTGTAGGGCGCGCGGCCTTCGAGCATGCATCCGGTGAGTAGCGACGAATGAAACCAGCCACGGTGCTGATCTGAGCCTTCTAGATACATGTCGGCAGGCCATGGGAGCTCGCCGTGTGAACCGTGTTGAGCATTGTCTAAACCGCCAAGCACCGTGGCATGCGTTGTACCAGAGTCAAACCACACATCAAGCGTATCGCGATTTTTTTCGTACTGACTGGCTTCAGCACCTAGCAGGTCAGCCGGCTCAATCGATTGCCAGGCCTCGATACCGTGTTGTTCGACACGCTTGGCAACGGCCTCGAGCAAGGCGGGTGTGTCTGGGTGTAGCGCGCCGGTTTCTTTGTGGATAAAGAAGGCCATGGGCACACCCCATTGGCGCTGTCGTGACAAGGTCCAGTCGGGGCGGTTGGCAATCATGGCGTGCAAGCGTGCACGGCCCCAGGCTGGGTAAAACGCGGTGGCTTCGATCGCAGCCAGAGCGCTTTTGCGCAGGGTGGGGGCCTTGGTGTTTGGTTGCACATCCATACCCGCAAACCATTGGCTTGTCGCACGATAGATGATGGGCGTTTTGTGGCGCCAGCAATGCATGTAGCTGTGCGAGTGGGGCTCTTGTTTAAGCAAGGTGCCGGCTTGTGTGAGGGCTTCAACAATTTTTGGATTGGCCGCCCAGATCGATAAGCCGCCAAAGCCAGGCAAGCTTGGTACAAACTTACCATCGCCCATGACGGGGCTAATGATGTCGGCATCTTTCACGCCGTTGGCTTTGCAAGATAAAAAGTCTTCAACGCCATAGGCGGGCGCTGAGTGCACGACGCCTGTGCCGGTGTCGAGTGTGACGTAATCGCCAAGATAGATCGGCGACACACGCTGATACCCTGAGTCAAAGCGCGCCAAGGGGTGTTCGAATTCAAGTTTGTTTAACGACTGGCCCAAACAGCGTGCAATAACTTCACCCTGTAGATTCCATTCTTTTAGGCAGGCCTGAACACGGTCGTGCGCTAAAAGTAACAGTGCACCGGTTGCCGGTGCTGGGCTGACGCGCACCAGGGCGTATTCAAATTCAGGGTGAACATTTAGCGCTTGATTCGAGGGGATCGTCCAAGGGGTCGTTGTCCAGATCACGATGGCGCCTGGCTCAACTTCGTGTAGGCCAAAGGCCTTTGCAAGTGCAGCACGATCAGTAAATGGAAACGCAATGTGCACCGCTGGATCTTTACGATCTGCATATTCAACTTCAGCCTCGGCAAGCGCTGAGCCACAGTCAAAACACCAGTTCACAGGCTTTAAGCCCCTGAAGACATAGCCTTTTTCAAGAATGCGTCCCAACGCACGAATTTCGTTCGCTTCATTGCTGAAATTCATTGTCAGATAGGGGCGATCCCAGTCACCCAGGACCCCGAGACGTTCAAAGTCTTTTTTCTGGCGTTCAATTTGCTCAAGTGCGTAAGCCCGCGCTTTGGCTTGCACTTCGGCGACGGGTAAGTGTTTGCCGTATTTTTTTTCAATCTGAATTTCAATCGGCATCCCATGGCAGTCCCAGCCTGGTACGTACGCGGCATCAAAGCCCGCCATGTTGCGACTTTTAACGATGATGTCTTTCAGAATTTTGTTGACCGCGTGGCCAATGTGAATGTCACCGTTTGCGTAAGGTGGGCCGTCGTGCAGCAAGAAGGTCGGTCGACCTTTGCTCGCTTGGCGGATGGCTTGATATACGCGTTTTTCTTGCCACTGTGCCACCCAGAGGGGTTCGCGACGCGGCAGATCGCCACGCATCGGAAATGGGGTGTCAGGCAAGTTGAGTGTTTGTTTATAGTCCATGAGGCGCAAAATAAGCCCGCGCTTGCTGTGCATCGGCATGCATGGCGGCAGTCAGGGTTGGAAGATCAGGAAACTTCTCTTCGTCTCGAAGATGTTTGAGAAGTTCGACGCGAATGAGTTTACCGTAAGCATCTACGTTGACATCGAAAAGGTGGGTCTCGAGCAAAATTCTGCCATCGTCTTCGACGGTCGGTCGCACGCCCAGGCTCGCGACCCCTGGCAGTGCCTCGCTGGCAAGGCCGTGCACGCGAACCACGTAGATGCCTGAGCGGGCGGCGCAACGCGGCGTGACCCGCATGTTCAAGGTGGGCATGTTCAGGGTGCGACCGAGTTTTTTGCCGTGAACAACGTGGCCCGTCATTGAATAGGGGCGTCCGAGCAGGCTGGCTGACTGCGTCAGATCACCAGCGGCAAGCGCAGCCCGAACTTCAGAGCTTGAGACACGGTGGTCGTTGAGGTCTTTGACCACTGACAAGGTTTGAACCTCTAAGCCATAGCCTGGACCTAGTTTCTTAAGCAAGGCTACATCGCCCGAGCGCTGGCGACCAAAGCGAAAATCTTCGCCAACGATGAGCCACTTGGCCTTTAAGCCCCGAACTAATAATTGTTCGATAAAGTCTTGGGCAGACATTTCTGCGAGTTTTTGATTAAAGCGGGCAAGAATCACCTGTTCGATGCCCGCTTGGCCCAAAGCGCTGAGCTTGTCGCGTAGACCATTAATTTGAGGGGGGGACAGCTCTGGGCGCCGGTTGAGTTCAGCAAAGTACTGGCGGGGGTGTGGGGCAAAGGTCAAAACCGTAGGGGCCAACCCCCGCGCTCGCGCGGCCTGCGTGACTTGATCAAGCATGGCTAAATGCCCTAGATGCACTCCATCAAAATTACCGATAGAGAGCGCGGTCGGGCGGCGCAACAGAGGGGCCGAGGCTTGTCGAAAAATGCATAAAGAGGTGTTCACAAGCAACAGTTTACAATTTCATACTGTCTTGTCTTTGAAAACCCATGTCTGATACCCCTATTTTGCGTTGTCGCTTTGTTATTTTGATCTCTGGCCAGGGCTCAAATATGCAGGCCTTGGTGCGTGCCTGTCAGTCCAAGGCGTGTCCAGCCGAGGTTGTTGCTGTGGTTTCAAACCGTGCGCAGGCCGCGGGTCTTGTGTGGGCGCAGGCTCAGGGGGTTGCGACCGAAGTGGTTCCTCATCAGGATTTTGCTTCGCGCGAAGCCTTTGATCAGGCCTTGGCAGCGGTGATCGATCGATATTCGCCCGATTACGTCCTGTTAGCTGGTTTTATGCGCGTGTTGACGCCTAGCTTCGTTGAGCATTATGCCGCCCGCTTGGTTAATATTCATCCCTCGTTGCTGCCAGCATTTCCAGGTTTGCACACGCATGAGCAGGCTTTGGCCAGTGGCGTACAAGGCCATGGCTGTACCGTGCATTTTGTGACGCCAGTGCTGGATCACGGGCCAATTATTGCGCAGGGCGTGGTGCCGGTCTTAGCCGACGATTCGCCTGAAACACTTGCTGCGCGTGTCTTGAGCGTCGAGCACCGTGTTTATCCCCTAGTTGCAACATGGCTCGCGCAAGCGCGAGTCAAACTCATGCCTGATCAGTGCGTACAGGTTGATGGCGTGTCCATGCGCTTACTCGTTTCGGAGCAGGCTCAGTGATCGATTCAAAAAAACCCGGACGTCGTGATCCCCAGGCGGGCTCAACACGTGGCGGTAAAACCTTCTCAGAAACACGTGCGTCAGGTGGGGTGAAGGGCGCTTCACGCGTTGGCACCAAAGAGGCCGCGCGTGAAGCTGCGCGTGCAAGTGGTTCAGCGTTGCCGCGTAAAGGCTCTGCGACTGAGCGACTGATGAATGCGACCCCGTTTGCTCAACGCTCGGGCGCGACTCGCGAAGGCGCGGGCTACCAGGGCGACCGAACCGCTGGTGAACGTGCTGAACCACAACAGTCAACGTATACGGGTCGAGTCAAACCCCGATTGCCGCCGATGACAATCAGGTTAGATCAAATTCGACAGGTGCTTGATGAGGTCTTGACTTGGCAATTCGCGGCCGACTCTGTCGTATCGCATTGGTTTAGGGCGCATCCAAAACTTGGGGTGCGTGATCGCGCTGAAGTCGCCGAGGTCGTGTATGACGTACTGCGTAACTTAAGACGCTATCGTCAACTGGCCGAAAGCGGTGTGGGCAATGCGGTAAGGCGCCTGGCGATTCAGGGCGCAATCGTGACGATTGATAATGGTCGGGTACGCGAGGTGCTTGACCCCGGAGAAATTGCCTGGCTCGACCGTATTGCTCAAATCGACGAACAGTCTCTGGCCGTTGAGGTTCGCACAAGTCTGCCTGATTGGTTGTTTGAGCGACTTCAATACCTGCCTGAGCTTGAGTCCTTGGCGCATGCGCTGAATCAGCCAGCGGCGCTTGATATTCGCGTCAATCCCATGAAAGCCGAGCGCGACGAAATGCTCGCCGATTTAACGCGCGGCAACGCAGTACGACATGCTCCTGTTGCGACACCTTACTCGCCCTGGGGAATCAGGCTGACGGGGCGGCCTGCCATGAATAAATGGCATCAGTTTGAACACGGCTTGATCGAAGTGCAAGATGAAGGTAGCCAGCTGTTGGCGTTGCTGGTTGGGCCCAAACGTGGCGAAATGGTGGTAGATTTTTGCGCGGGAGCGGGCGGTAAAACGCTGTTATTGGGTGCTTTGATGCGCTCGACGGGACGCTTGTATGCGCTTGATGTCTCGGCGGCACGACTTGCCAAGGCTAAGCCACGTTTTGCCCGTAGCGGTTTGTCAAATATTGTGCCGGTGGTGCTCGAGCATGAAAATGACACGCGGGTCAGGCGCTTGGCGGGTAAGGCGCAGCGTGTCCTGGTCGACGCGCCTTGCAGCGGCGTGGGTACTTTGCGTCGAAATCCCGATCTGAAATGGCGACAATCCGTCGCGAGTTTGCAAGAACTGACCGCGTTACAAGCCCGGATTTTAGCCAGTGCCTCCAGATGCGTGGCACCAGGCGGGCGCTTGGTTTATGCGACTTGCAGTTTGCTGGTTGAAGAGAATCAGGCCCAGGCAGAGCGGTTTTTGGCCGAACACCCAGATTTTGAGCTGATCGATGCGGCCGAATTGATTGCGGCGCGCACCCCCTTGCAGCTTGAAGGGCCTTATTTGAACTTAAGGCCGGATGTGCACGGAACAGACGGTTTTTTTGCTGCGGTGTTTGAGCGGCGTAAAGGCGAGGCGGGCGTGACATTAAAAACCACACCAAAACGCAAAGAGGCGCCTGAAATAGAACCTCTTTTAGAACCTGAAGACAGCCCACAAATCGAGCAAGCGCCCGTTGAACCTCCAAAACCGGTCAAAAAACCACGTGTGGCCAAAAAGCGTGCCCCGATTGAAAAGGCGTAGTCGTTTGATTTTACGCAAAAACTTTGTTGGGATAGTCTAGGCAAATGGGTGGGTTAGGCTAAAATAGCACTGACTATTTTGTCGTAGGCGATACATACATACATGAACGAAATCATTTCTTTTGCTGCGGGCGGTTTGTTACAGGCTTCGTGGTGGCAGGTTGCGTTAATCACGCTCGGTCTAACGCACATCACCATCGCGGCAGTGACGATTTTTTTGCACCGGAGTCAAGCGCATCGTGGTCTTGACTTGCATCCGGCAGTGATGCATTTCTTTCGTTTCTGGTTGTGGCTCACCACGGGGATGGTCACAAAAGAATGGGTGGCCATCCATCGCAAACATCACGCGCGCTGCGAACGAGACGGTGATCCTCACTCGCCCATGATCTACGGCATCAACAAGGTGCTTTTTAGTGGCGCCGAGCTTTATCGCCACGAGTCAAAAAACGCCGAGACACTTTCTAAGTTTGGTCACGGAACGCCTGCTGACTGGGTTGAAGAGCATATCTATACGCGCTACAGCGCACGTGGCATTCTGATTATGCTGGTCATTGATGTGGCGCTATTTGGTGCGTTAGGGCTGACGGTATGGGCTGTACAGATGGCCTGGATTCCTTTTTGGGCAGCTGGGGTCGTCAATGGCGTCGGTCATTATTTTGGCTATCGCAACTTTGCCTCACCAGACACGAGCACCAACGTCTTTCCGATTGGTATTTTGATTGGCGGCGAAGAGCTCCACAATAATCATCATGCTTTTGGAACCTCGGCCAAGTTCTCCAGTAAGTGGTATGAGCTTGATATTGGCTGGACGTATATTCTTGGTTTGCAGGCGCTTGGTTTAGCAAAAGTAAAAAAAATGGCACCTCGTTTGCGACTAGAGCCCACGGGTAAAGGCGGCGTAGATGCGCGCACCTTGCAAGGTGTGATTGCGCATCGCTTTGAGATTCTTGAGCGCTATACCGCCATCATGAAAACGGCTTGCAGAGCCGAACTAAGCCGTTTGAAAGCCTCTACAGCGCCAGCAAGCGACGCCAATCATGCCGAGGCCTTGGCAGCCGCAACGCATTGGCTCGGGCGAGGCGACGAAACCTTGCCCGCGACTGAGCGTGCACGCATCGACCACGCCCTGTCGCAAACCGCAGTGTTGGCGACGCTGGTTCAAATGCGCCACGAGCTCGCTAAGTTGTGGGACAGTTCAACCGCGTCAAGTGAGCAGCTGTTGCATGACTTACAAGCTTGGTGCCAACGCGCTCAACAAAGCGGCATTGTGAGCCTCGAAGAGTTTGCCTTACGCTTACGCCGCTATGCGGCATGATCGACAAACTTAACGCACCACAGCGCGAAGCAGTTACCCTCGCAGCGCGGCACGCACTTGTACTGGCTGGGGCCGGCAGTGGTAAGACGCGGGTATTAACCACCCGTATGGCCTGGCTGATTCAAACCGGCCAAGTTAGCCCTCAAGGCTTGTTGGCCGTTACCTTCACAAATAAAGCAGCGCGAGAAATGCTCTCGCGGGTGTCGGCGCTTTTGCCGATCGATCCGCGTGGCCTGTGGATTGGTACCTTTCACGGCCTCTGCAATCGCATGCTCAGGGCGCACCACCGCGACGCCGGCTTGCCGCAGTCTTTTCAGATTTTGGATACGGCCGACCAGTTGGCCGCGATTAAGCGCTTGTTGAAGGCAAACGCGGTTGATGATGAAAAGTATCCGCCGCGTGACGTGCAGCGGTTTATTAATGGTGCCAAAGAAGACGGACAACGCCCTGGCGATGTTGAGGCGTTCGATAGTTTTCGACGCCGCATGATTGAAATTTATACGCTCTACGAAACCCAGTGTCAGCGCGAGGGTGTGGTTGATTTTCCAGAGTTATTGTTGCGGGCGTACGAATTACTGTTGCGCCACGAACCCATTCGGTCACACTACCAGCGTCGTTTTCGTCATGTGCTGGTTGATGAATTTCAAGATACCAACACGCTGCAATATAAGTGGCTCACCTTGCTGTCGGGCGGTGGGGCCAACATGTTCGCGGTAGGCGACGATGATCAGTCGATCTACGCATTTCGTGGCGCCAATGTTGGCAATATGGCCGACTTTGAGCGTGACTACGCGCACGGAACCGTGATTAGACTCGAGCAGAACTACCGCTCGTTTGGTCATATTCTGGACGCTGCAAACGCGCTAATTTGCCATAACAACGGGCGCTTAGGAAAAAATCTCTGGACCGAACAAGGCGAAGGTGAGCAGATTCGTGTCGTCGAGCAGCCGACCGACTTGCTCGAAGCGCAGTGGCTGGTGGATGAGGTTCGCGGATTGATCTCAGATGGACGCGACCGCAGTCAAATTGCGGTGCTTTATCGTAGCAACGCGCAGTCGCGTGTGATTGAGCATGGTTTATTTTCGGCGGGTATTGCTTACAAAGTCTACGGGGGCTTGCGCTTTTTTGAACGACAAGAAGTCAAGCATGCGCTCGCCTATTTGCGTTTGATGGCAAATCCCGATGACGATACCTCTTGGATGAGGGTCGTGAACTTTCCACCGCGCGGAATTGGTGCGCGCACGCTAGAGCAGCTGAGTGATCAGGCAAAAGCCTTTGATACCAGTTTGTCTAATGCGGTTGCTCGTGTTGCGGGCAAAGGCGGTGGAAATCTGATGCAGTTTGCACAGATGATTCAACGCTTGGCCGACGAAACGCGTCACTTGCCCTTACCCGAGATGGTCGAGCATGTAATCGCCCATAGTGGTTTGATCGCGCATTATCAGCAAGATCGCGAAGGCGCCGATCGTATCGAAAACTTAAACGAACTGGTCACTGCCGCGGCTGCCTTTGCCTCTGAGGCAAATGTTTCTGGGTTACCGGCTGGTGAAGTCATTGTCTCTGATTCGATGACGGCCGAGGTGAACCCCGCCGTGCCCGGGCAAGATCCGATAGAAGGGGGCTTTGGTGGCCTGTCACCCTTGATGGCATTTTTGTCGCACGCGGCGCTAGAGGCGGGTGATAACCAAGCGCAGGCGGGTCAAGATGCTGTTCAGCTGATGACGGTGCATGCTGCCAAGGGTCTTGAGTTTGATGCCGTATTTATTACAGGCTTAGAGGAGGGTTTGTTTCCACACGAAAACAGCGTTCTTGAGCAATCTGGGCTCGAAGAAGAGCGGCGTTTAATGTACGTGGCGATTACCCGTGCGCGCGAGCGACTGTATTTTAGTTTGGCACAAAGCCGAATGCTGCATGGACAAACGCGTTATGCAATGCGTTCTCGGTTTTTATCTGAAGTGCCCGATGCCCATCTCAAATGGCTGACCCCCAAGCAGGGCTTTATTGATTCTGAGCCGCGTTGGAAATCAAGCGGCGATGGTGGTGGTGCCACCTACGGACGGCAAGGGGCTTCGTCTCACGCTGCGGTTGCGCCGCGCTCTGTGACCACAGGTGTCACGGTGGGTGCTCAGCAGTTTCGCATTGGTCAGGGTGTGCGACACGGTCGTTTTGGCGAGGGCACCATCATCGGCTTGTCTGGTAGCGGTCTGGACGCACAAGCTCAGATTCAATTTCGCGAGGTCGGCTCAAAAACACTCGCGCTTGGCGTAGCCAAGCTTGAGATCACACAAAGCTAGCTCTGACTGTTGCCGGGTTTATTACGCGGTATGCGATCCGACCGACTTATTATGCAAACGCTTCGAGTTGCGTTTGTAATTCAAGCCAAGAACTTTCAAGGCTAGCTGCTCGCTTGGTGAGTTCGCCGTGCTCGGCCAGTACGCGCACACATTCGTCTTTGCGTGTCTCACTGTACAAATCTGAATCTGCGATCAAGGTATCAAGGCTTTTTAGCTTGGTCTGCACTTGTTCAAGTTCTTTTTCAAGTTTGTTGATCTGCTGTTCAAGAGGTTTGCGAAGTTGTGCCGTCTGTTGTCTGAGCTCGGCACTTTCGCGCTTGTTCAGTTTTCGCTCTTGTGTCGAAGCCGCGGTTTGCGCCGCTTCAGTTGCTGCGGCCTGTGCCGCGGCTTGTGCGGCTTGTTCAGCCGCCGTCATTTTGTCAGCGGCACGACCTGCAGTACGCGCGGCCGCCTCTTGTTTGCGTGCGCGGGCCTGATGTTGTGCGAGCCAGTCGCGATAGTCTTCAAGATCCCCATCAAACTCTTGCACACCACCATCGGCCACAATCCAAAAACTGTCGACCGTCGTGCGCAGAAGATGCCGGTCGTGCGAAACCAACAACATGCTGCCGCCAAACTCAGCCAGCGCCGTGGTTAAGGCTTCGCGCGTTTCGACATCTAAATGGTTGCTCGGTTCGTCGAGTAGTAGCAAATTTGGTTTTTGCCAAACGATTAACGAAAGTGCCAAGCGCGCTTTTTCGCCACCAGACATCGGCTCGACGGTATCTGTGACGCGATCGCCACCAAAACCAAAGCCGCCAAGATAGTTGCGTAGTTCTTGTTCGCGCGTGCCAGGGGCGATGCGTGACAAGTGTTGTAAAGGGCTACTCGCTAAATCCAGCATATCAAGTTGATGCTGCGCAAAATAGCCCACTTCAAGCCCGCGGGAGGCAAGTCGTGTGCCACCTTGAACCTCAAGTTCGCCCGCCAGCGTTTTAACTAAGGTGCTTTTGCCGGCGCCGTTCACGCCTAGAATGCCAATCCGATCGCCGCCGCGCACCATGAGCTTGACGTTACGCAGAATAGAGACCTGTTTGCCCTGCTCTGTGGTGTAACCCGCATGCATGTCATCAAGTACCAGCAAGGGGTCCGGCATGCTTTTAGGCGAGGGGATCCGAATATCAATCCCGGATTCGGCACGAATCGGTGCCATCAAGTCCATGCGGGCGAGTGCCTTCACGCGGCTCTGGGCCTGTTTAGCCTTTGAAGCTTTAGCTTTGAAACGATCAATAAAACCTTGCAGGCGTGCAGATTCACGGGTTTGACGCTCGAAGGCAACTTTAGTTTGTCTGAGTCGTTCAGCGCGTTGCGTGACAAAGTCTTCGTAGCCGCCTTTGTAACGAACGAGCTTGCCTTGATCAAAATGCAAAATGGTTTGTGCAACGGCATCCAAAAATTCGGTATCGTGCGAGATCAACAGCACAGTGCCTTGATAGGCGGCTAGCCACTTCTCAAGCCACAACATGGCGTCAAGATCAAGGTGGTTGGTGGGTTCGTCGAGCAGTAAAAGCTCTGAGGGTGCCATGAGCGCGCGCGCCAACGCGAGTCGCATGCGCCAGCCACCCGAAAAACTATCGACAGGTTCTGACCACTGCTCAGGGGTAAAACCCAGTCCTGCCAACAACTGCTCTGCCCGCGAGACAGAGGTCCAGGCGTCGGCTTCGATCAGTTCTGCTTCAAGCTCTGCGATGCGAGAACCTTGCGCCTCGGCATGATCAGGGCTCGTGTGTGCGGTATCGTCTATCAGCGTGCGCTGGGCTTGTAAGTGACGCAAGTGCGTGTCGCCATCAATGACGAATTCACGCGCGGCATCGCGACTGTCTGCGATTTCCTGTCTGACACTGGCGATTCGCCATCCAACCGGGAAATCAAGTCGACCGGCATCTGCATCCATTTCGTGCTGGATTAAGGCAAAGAGGGTCGATTTACCCGCGCCATTTTTTCCGACGAACCCGACACGTTCTCCGGGATGCACCACGAAATCTGTTTGATCTAAAAGTACTTTTGCACCGCGACGCACGGTTAAGCCAGTTGCACGAATCACGACGAAAATTGCTCGCGGTTGAGTAACAAAATCTGGTCTGAGGCTTGAGCCGTATCCAGCCAGATGGGCTCGAGGTCTGGAAATGCCGCTTCAAAATACGCGCGTTCGTGGCCAATTTCTAGCAAAAGAATACCTTGATCGTTTAAATGAGCAGGCGCTTGCTCGAGAATGGTGCGCACTAAGTCCATGCCATCTGTACCACCAGCGAGCGCCAAAGTGGGTTCGTGCTGGTACTCGGCAGGCAGCTTCAGCATCGACTGGCTATTGACGTAGGGGGGATTACAAATAATCAGATCGTATCTTGCAAGGACGGGCAGAGGATCATACAGGTTGCCCTGATGCAAGTTTAAACGATCAGTTAGACCGTGCTCGGTGACATTGCGAAGTGCGACCTCAAGCGCCTGAGCTGAAATGTCGGTCGCGTCTACAAAAGCGTCGGGAAACTGATGGGCTGCAATAATTGCCAAACAGCCTGAACCGGTACAGAGATCCAAGATCCCTGTGACCTCGTAGGGATCCAGAATCCAGGGGCTAAGTTGCGTCATCAACAGTTCAGCAATCGGTGAGCGCGGCACGATCACGCGTTCGTCGACATAAAACGCATAGCCTTGTAACCACGCCTCGTGTGTAAGGTACGGAGCAGGAACGCGCCGATCACAACGCGCATCAATATAGGCCAAGGCTCTTTGCCGCTCTTCAGGCAAGACGCGAGCATCCATGAAGGGTTCAAGTTGATCGGGGGGTAGATGCAGGGCGTTGAGTACTAGATACACAGCCTCATCCCAAGCGTTGTCTGACCCATGGCCAAACGACAGCTTGGTTTGATTAAAACGCGATACGCCGTAGCGAATTAAGTCGCGAACGGTTTGCAGAGCATCGCGTGAGGCATCCATGCCCGGGTCAGGCTCTTAACAAATCGTTGAT
>CALQNE010000028.1 GCA_943331855.1 Bordetella parapertussis | reverse complement strand
CAATCTTGAAACCGTTAAGATCTTAAATGATCCACAAATTAAAGCGCAATTGCTTGCTCAAGGTGCCGTCACCGTTGGCGATACCTCGGCACACTTTAATCAATATGCCCTAGACGAAAGACATCGCTGGGCAAAAATTATTCAAGACGCCGGTATCGTGATCGATTAATTAGACTCTGCGACATCGCAATAAAAAAGGCCGCAGAAGCGGCCTTTTTTTACAACCTGGCAATCAAATCAATCGCCGTAGACTTTACCGAACAAGACCCAGGCCTTACCGTCAAAGCGCGCTAGCTGCATACGCTCGATTGGATAAAAATCAGTCGCACTAGTTTGTACGTTAATCCCTGGCAACAACAAAGACAGCTTTAAGTCGTTAATGCTTGCTGCTTGCTTCATGATATTTTCGCGAGTCAGGTTGTTGCCTGCTTGCTTGATCACGTGTGCCACGGTCTGGGCATTAATGAAGCCTTGGATGTAGAAGCTGTCGGTTGGATCAGAACCAGGCATGTACTTTTTGAACCACTCTTGATACTCAAGAAATGCCTTGTCGTTCTTCCATTGCGGATCGCTTGGATCTTTGAAGAAAGCTGTGGTGATCAAACCAACGCTATTTTCTAAACCGGCGGGTGCCAGAGTTGAACCCACTGAACTTGCAACTTGCACCAGATAATGGGTAGGTTTCCAGCTCATCTCTGCAGATTTCTTAATTGCTTGCGCGGCAAATTTTGGAACAGCCACGTTCACAAAGATATCTGCACCAGAAGATTTAAGCTTGACCATCTGGCTATCAACTGTTGGGTCTGTCACTTCATATGTTTCGCGCGCCACGATCATGCTTTTCTTGTCGCCAAGACCAGCCTCGAGACCTGCCAGGTAATCTTTACCGAAATCATCGTTTTGGTAAAGAACAGCAATCTTGCCTTTTGGCTGACCTTCTAAGATTGCCTGCGCAAATACTTTGCCTTCGCTAAAGTAGTTTGGCTGCCAACCCATTGTCCAAGGAAAATTCTTTGGATCGCCCCATTTTGAAGCGCCCGTTTGCACAAACAGATGCGGCACCTTCCTTTGATTCATATATTTATGAATTGCGGAGTTCGTTGGCGTACCCAGCGTCGCAAATAAAAATAGGACTTTGTCCTGCTCGACCAACTTACGCGCTTGTTCAAGCGTTTTAGGTGGTGCATAGTTGTCATCAAGAGAAATGAAGTTGATCATTCGGCCATTGATGCCGCCTTGATCGTTGATCATCTTAAAATAGCCCGCTTGAGCCTTGCCGTACGAGCTGTACGACGATGCTGGGCCCGAATATGGATTGATATTGCCGATCTTAATTTCTTTGTCGGTTGCGCCAGTATCGTAAGGCTGTGCTGAGACCCCCGCACTACCGAGCGCGATCGCAGCGGCGACTACCGCCGTGCTCCAGCCGTTTAAACTTCGTTTCATGTTGATTTTCCTCTTTACTAGTTGATAAAAATATCGCTAAGGTTTTCTGCAAATATTTAAACGGCATGTAAATCAATCGCCGTAGGTCTTACCAAACAACACCCATGCTTTACCATCAAAGCGAGCAAGTTGCATGCGCTCGATTGGATAAAAGTCAGTAGCACTCGTCTGTACGTTAACCCCGGATAACAATAAAGGAAGCCTCAAGTCGTTAATACTTGACGCTTGCTTCATGATGTTTTCACGAGTCAGGTTATTACCAGCCTGTCTAATGACATGCTCAACCGTCTGAGCATTCATGTAGCCTTGAATATAGAACCCATCTGTCGGGTCAGCGCCTGGCATATATTTCTTAAACCATTCTTGATACTCCAGAATGGCCTTGTCGTCTTTCCACTGCGGATCACTGGGGTCTTTAGAAAACGCCGAAGTAATCAGGCCAACCGTGTTTTCAATACCAGCAGGAACCAATACAGCACCGATTGAGCTTGAGACTTGCCAGACGTATTGTGTTGGCTTCCAGCCCAATTCAGCGATTTTTTTCATGGACTGGGCTGCAAATTTTGGACCGCTACCATGAATAAATACATCGGCACCAGAGGCCTTCAGCTTTACGATCTGACTATCAACCGTCGGATCAGTACCTTCGTACGTTTCGCGCGCGACGAGCATATCTTTTTTGGCGCCCAAGCCCTGCTCGAGGCCTAGCAACAAGTCTTTGCCCGAATCATCATTCTGGTACAGCAAGGCAATTTTGCTATTTGGCTGGTTATCTAAAATCGCCTGGGCAAAAACTTTACCCTCGCTGATGTAGTTAGGCTGCCAACCCATTGTCCAAGGATAATTTTTTGGATCACCCCACTTCGACGCGCCAGTCTGTACAAAAAGATGCGGCACCTTCTTTTGATTCATATATTTGTGAATCGCGGTATTTGGCGCGGTACCTAGCGTTGCAAAAAAGAACAAGACTTTTTCTTGCTCGACTAACTTACGGGCATTCTCAAGTGTCCTGGGCGGAGAGAAACCATCATCCAACGAGATAAAGTTAATTTTTCTACCGTTGATACCGCCATCGTCATTAATTTTCTTGAAGTATGCGGCTTGCGCCTTGCCGTAAGAACCATAGGCCGAAAATGCGCCTGAATAAGGATTGGTATTGCCAATTTTTATTTCTTTATCAGTGGCACCTGAATCATACGGCTGAGCGTTTAATCCGAAACTAGCGAATGCAAACGCGCCGACAGCGAACAACATTTTTATTTGATTGAAATGTCTCATTATGCTTGGCCTCTTTTTTTAAGTTTTTGCAAAATCCCCATTACTCCATTCGGTGCCGCATACGCCAGCGCCAGGAGCATTGCGCCATAGACTGCCCAAGGTGCAGATTTTGAAATTTCATCTGCGACATTGGGTACAAATTGGATAAACAACGCACCAAAAATTGCGCCAGAAATTGAACCTAGCCCTCCGACGACAACGCCGACCAACAAACTAATCGATAAAAAGGCCGGGAAACTGTCAGGCGCGATGTACGCAACAGCCAGCGCGCTGAGCCCACCCGCAATCCCGGTGTAAGCCGCAGACAAACCAAACGTTGCTGTTTTAACAAAGGTCAAATTAATACCCAATGCACCAGCCGCAGTAGGTTGATCCCTAATCGCCATAATCGCACGTCCAACACGGCCCGAAAGCAGATTGTGAGCCATCCAAAACAAGCCAATCGAAATCGCCAAGATCACAAAATAGAGCCATCGATCTTCGCTCAGTTCATTGCCAAAAATCGTAAGGCTAAATGGTGGCGTGGGTTTCTCCAGCACAATCCCCTGCACTCCGCCGGTCCAATGCTCGATACCCTTGTACTTAAGTAACTGTGGTGTCGCAATCGCTAAAGCAAACGTTGCCAGTGCAAGATAATGGCCGGCTAAGCGCAATGCCGGAAATCCCATTAATACGCCTAAAACCAAACAGACTAAGCCAGCCACCGGAATCGTTAAATATGACGACATGCCTAGTTGGGAGATCAATACCGCCGAGGTGTAGGCTCCCACTGCATAAAATGCGCCATGGCCAAGCGAGATCTGGCCACCATAGCCCGTCAATATATTCAAGCCTAAAATTGCAATGGCATAAATCAACACTAAATTGAGTTGAAACACCCGAAAATCTTCAAGCCCAAAGGGCAACAAGATCAGAACAACGAACGACAACGCTACGATAATTTTTTTGATATTGGCAGACATGTTGGCTCTCTTAGACGCGCGAGAAAATGGGTTTGCCAAAAAGGCCATAAGGACGGAAGATCAAAATCGATACAATTAAGATCAAAGCCATCGTGAGCTTAAGATCACTGCCGATCACGTAGGCGCCCAGGATGTTTTCAAGCACGCCTAAAATGACGCCACCCACAACGGCGCCCCAAGCGTTGTCAATACCACCGAGCAGTGCTGCCGCAAAACCGTACAGCAGAATTCCCGCCATCATATTTGGATCAAGAAACACGATGGGGGCGATCATCATGCCCGCTACAGCACCAATCAAGGCTGCCATGCCCCAGCCCAACGCCAACATCCACGAAACACGAATACCGACTAAACGGGCCGACTCAGGATTGAAGGCTGCAGCACGCATGGCCAGACCAAGCGGTGTGAACCGAAAGAAACAGAACACCGAAAGTAAAACAACTAACGTCACCGTAATTGAGCCAATCTGATGCCCCGAAAAGTACTGCGGTAAGAACATGCCTTCAACCGGAAACGGACTTGGAAACGATTTAATCGTGTGCTCAAAGATCCAGCCGGCAAAGGCATTAAAAATCACCAGTAAGCCAACGAACACAATCACGTTTGTCAAAATCGGCGCTTTTTCAACAGGCTTGAGAAAAATTCGCTGTATTAAAAGACCTGCGACAAAAGACACTACCATCGTCACCACAAATGCAACCCAGTAAGGTACGCCCGCTTGAATCATCGCCCAGGCAATAAAGGTTGAAAAAGTTGCCATCTCCCCTTGTGCAAAGTTGATGTGATGGGTGGCCTGATGAATCATCACCAAGGCCAAGCCAACCGCAGCGTAAATACCACCGTTTGCGAGTCCCGACGTGACCTGTAATAAAAATGAATCCATTAATACTCCACAACCTGATGATTAGTTCAATAACCTAGATACACGCGTCGAATCGACTCGTCCGCCTTGATCTCGGCCGATGGTCCCGATAAAACAATCTTGCCCGTTTCAAGCAGATAAGCGTGATCAGCTAGATTCAGTGCAAGCGTTGCATTTTGTTCGACCAGCAACATACTGACTTGATCTTCTTGATTGATCTGCCGCATGATTTCAAAGATCTCTGTCACAATCAGCGGCGCCAGACCAAATGAGGGTTCATCAAGCAACAATAAGCGTGGCCGCAGCATGAGCGCGCGACTAATCGCCAGCATTTGCTGCTCGCCGCCCGACAACGTTCCTGCCTGCTGCCGATAACGTTCTTTCAATCTGGGAAAGCGGCTATACATACGTTCAAGATCTACTTCTACCTCATGGCGATCTTTACGCGTGTAGGCGCCGAGCTTTAAATTTTCTTCTACTGTGAGGGCGGTAAACGTGCCACGTCCATCCGGTACATGCGCGATACCAGTCCTGACAATATCTTCTGTTGCCTTACCGTCGATGCGTTTATCTAAAAATGTGATCGAGCCACTGGTCTGAACAGTCTGGCAGACCGCGCGTAGGGTGGTCGTTTTTCCAGCACCGTTTGCGCCCAAAATCGTCGTGATACCACCGACGTTCAAGTGAAAATTCAAATCAAATAAAACCTGATTTGGACCATACCAGGCGTTCAAGTTGGCAACGTCAAGCAGCTTCATTGTTACCGTCTCCTAAGTACGCCCGAATCACTTCTGGATTACGCTGGATTTCATCAGGCGTACCTTCTGCAATTTTTTTACCGAAGTTCAACACCACAATCCAGTCCGACACTTCCATCACCAAGTTCATGTGATGTTCAACTAGTAAAACCGTGATGCCCATTTCATCACGAACGGTTCGAATAAAGTCCGCAAGATCACTCAACTCGCTATGGTTCAAGCCCGCAGCGGGCTCATCCAGCAAGAGCATCTTCGGTTTAGACGCTAACGCGCGCGCAAACTCAACGCGCTTCTGAATACCAAAGGGCAAATCACCTACTGCTCGATCCGCATACTCGGCGAGTTTTAAATACAACAACAAGCTATCAGCATCCGCAGTCATTTGACTTTCTTCAATGCGTGCGGCGGGCGTTCTTAACATGTTGCTGATGAAGCCCCCTTCTGAACGCGCGTGGGCACCCACCATTACGTTTTGACGGACGGTCATCGTGCGAAACATCGCTAAATTTTGAAAGGTGCGTCCAATACCGATCTTAGACATGGCATGCACGGGCGTCTGGGTAATTGATTCACCATCAAAGATCAAATCGCCAGCCTGATATTGATACAGACGACTCAAGCAATTAAACAGTGTTGTTTTGCCGGCGCCGTTCGGACCGATCAAACCACAGACTTTATTTCGAGGGACATCAAAACTCACTGAATCTAAAGCAACGATGCCACCAAAGCGCACAGTAATATCTTTAACACTCAGCAATGCTGACGCTGACTGGTTCGACAAATCGGTTCTCCACGACTAAATCAAAAGATCTATTTTTTATTAAATTCGTAGCCATGAAGGTACGTGGGAATTTGATATTGGTCAAACGGAATTACGCTTACGGGTTTTCTCTTAAGTGTTTTCCCTAAACTGCGCTTTCTGCTATGGTGCAGTCAGTCGAACACGATCAAGTTTGAGGTCATCAACATGTGCCTGTTTAAAAAAACATTGCAAGCTAAACAACTGCTCATCAGTCTGGCTGCCCTGATTACCGTCGCGGGCTTTCCCTCTGCGAGCTACAGCCAACAGTCTGCCTATCCCACGCGTTCGATCCGGCTGATCGTTCCGTATCCGCCGGCTGGTACTACTGATATTGTTGCGCGCTTATTGGCAGCAAAATTAACGGTTGCACTGAAGCAAACGGTACAAGTTGAAAACAAAGCTGGCGCCGGTGGGGTGATTGGTGCTGATTCAGTCGCCAAGGCAGCCCCCGATGGCTACACGCTATTACTCGGCGCGAGCGGCCCGATCATCGCAAGTCAATCTCTGCCCCCAAAACCAAACTACGATTCAATTCGTGATTTTGCACCCATTTCAATTGTTGCAACGGTACCAACAATGTTGGTCGTCAATCCAAAACTGGCCGTCACTACCGTTGCTGAACTCATTGCTTTGGCAAAAGCCAATCCGGGCAAACTTAACTTTGCGTCAACAGGCTCTGGCGCATCACCGCATCTATCGGGCGAATTATTCAAATTGATGGCGGGTGTCGATATTAAACACGTCCCGTATAAAGGAAGCGCCCCAGCCGTCACAGATTTGATCGGCGGTCAGGTTGATCTGATGTTTGAACAAATTCCTGGTGCGATGCCTTTTGTGCAAACAGGGCAATTGAGGGCCTTGGCCATGGGCAGTGCTCAACGTGTTGGCGCTTACCCTAATATTCCAACGATTTCCGAATCAGGCCTGCCGGGGTTCGATATGGTCGCTTGGTTTGGTGTACTGGCACCCGCGCAGACTCCCGCGGAAGTGATCAAACGGTTAAACGCCGAGATCACTCAGATCATGCGCACACAAGAAGTTAAAGATAAACTCGTCAGCATCGGTGCTGAACCACAAGCCAGCTCAACAGCCGAGTTTGCAAATACGATCGCCACCGAGATCCCGAAGTGGCGCACGTTAATCGAAAAACTCGGACTGCTGTAGGCAAAAACTTAGGCCGCTTTGGGCACTGCAGACTGAGAGGCTTTTACGCCCGCATTGATGGCGTTGAGCAATGCACTCAGTGGGTGTTGGTCAAGCGTGAAACAAGTTTGCGCCAACGCAGCCGCCGAAATATTGAGTTTGCCAAAGCTACAGCAATCTGCACCCTTAACGATCAGTTCTTGATCCGTCAGCGGATGTTCTTTACTGCCCCGCAATTTTTCAACACGACGCTTAAGCACCGCACCGTCTTTTAGATATACGGTCAACTCTGCCCAGCGAGGATACAAAGGCGGAGGCCCTTCTGTCACAGTCACTTTAGGTAAGAAAGACTGAATCGCCTCACGCTGCACGGCAGCATCTTCAAATGTTTTAAGCACCACTTCACCATCGTGCAGCGCTGCCGTCACGGCATACTGCATGCTGAACTTTCCTTCTAAGCCTGTCGTGGGGCGATTATGGATGAGCGGTACTGTGGCGCGATAGTTTGTTTGGATCGCAACCCGCTCAATCTGCTCAAACTTGAAAGGCGTTTCTTTAAGCATATCAAGCAAACCATCAATGGTTCGATGCGTGGCATAGCATAAGGGATACTTTTTAACTTCAATGCCACTGCGTTCAATTTCAAGCGGCAAATGACCGAGTTGATTCAACTCTGCATGAAGATCCATCTTGTCTGCATATAAGGTCGTGTAGCCTTGATCGCCATCCAGTGCTTTGGCCGACGCATCAAACCCAAGCTTCGCTAACATTACAGCGCGCAAAGCGACTGCATTGGCTTGACCCGCCTGAAAGGGTTTTGACATTGTGCCGAAGTTTTGTCGTGTTCCTGCAATTTGAGAGACGGTGATCCCCAGTGCATTCACGATCTGAGCGTGATTCAATTTTAATAAATGTGCGCAGGCCACCGTTGCACCGAAGGTCGCGATCGAGGCTGTTGAATGCCAGCCTTTTGCATATTGCTCATCAACAATGGCACGTGCTAAGCGTAAGGCCACTTCAAAACCCGCGATATACGCATTAATGATGTCACGGCCTTGCGAACCAAGCGACTCGCCCAAGGCAATCACTGCCGGCAAAATTGCGACGGTTGGGTGCCCACGCAAGGGAGACGACACATCATCGAAATCTAACGCATGGCCCATTGTGCCATTGACCAGGGCGGCCATCTCAAGTGATAACTTTTGGCCAGTCGCCCAAACTGTTGCCATATGCGGGCCTGTTTGACCATGCGCATACTGCAGACTTAAGCGAGAAGCAGGCTCTTGAACGCCCGCTACTGCGCAAACGATCGTGTCATACAACGCGCGTGCAGCCACGTGTCGACTTGCTTCGGTAATTGTTTTTGGATCAAAGTTCACAACGAACGAAGCAATTTTCTCACTGGCGGTTTGAGTCATGGCGAAATCTCTGGATACGTTGAATTGAAAAATAAAACAATCAAATTACTGCGCAGTCATTCCAGCTTTTTTTGTTACGGCTGCAAATTTGATCAGTTCGTTTTGAACAAATAACTGAAATTTTTCAGGGTTTGCTGGAGCCACAGGCTCTGCGCCCAGTTCTCGAATACGAGACTGCACCTCTGGCATCTCGAGCACGGCATTGAGTTCTTGATTTAATCTCTTTAGAACCTCAGCAGGAAGTTTTCCCGAAGCAAACAGCCCAAACCAAGCGCTAATCTCAACGCCAACGACCCCAGCCTGTTGCATGGTCGAAATATCAGGCGCGGCCGACGTACGTACCGACCCTGTCATCGCAAGCGCTTTGAGACGACCCGCCTGCACAGCGGGAAGAGCCGAGGGACTATTTGCAAAAAACATACTCACCTGCCCGCCTAGAACATCAATCACGGCTGGGCCGTCGCCTTTGTAAGGTACATGCGTGATGTCGATGTCAGCAACACTCTTGAAGAGTTCGCCCGCCAGGTGCGGCGACGATCCAATCCCCGAGGACGCAAAACTTAAAGTACCAGGTTTAGCCTTGGCTAGCGCCACGAGCTCGGTCAGTGTATTGACCTTGAGCTCAGGCGACACAATCAGCAACAACGGAACAGTGGCAATCAAACCAATTGGCGTGAAGTCACGAAGTGCGTCATAGGGCAATTTTGCGTAAATATTTGGATTAATGCCATGCGTGGCTGAACTGCCCATCACCATGGTGTACCCATCTGCGGGCAGCTTCGCCACGTATTCAGAAGCAATAATGCCGTTAGCACCCGCCCTATTTTCAACCACAACAGGCTTGGCCAGGCGCTCAGACAACTTTTGCGCCATCAGGCGCGAAAGCAGATCATTGGTTCCGCCCGCAGAGTAGGCTGAAATAATACGCAACTGCCTGTCTGGCACCCAATCGGCCGCGCGACAAACCTGCGTCAACGTCATCGAGAGCACAAACGCAATGCCCATACCCTTGAGCGTCTGTATACCATCCCGTATAAACATGCTTTGTCCCTTCGTGCAGCCTAGGCGCTCGTGACGCACGCTTCGCCCGCTGTTTTATTGATTTATGGGCACGTAGTTTACCGTAGTTGCCTCTTGCGTCTGCCCTCTGCGACTGCAGATAAAGCCGGCAAAGCCAATCTTTCGTCTCAAGACGAAGATCTCTAGTCACCTAGGCGATTCTTAGGCATACTAGCAGGCTCAGGGACATGTACCAATCGCTGATAAACAAGAGAAAAATATGTTTTTATTACGACGCAAAGCCCATATCCTGACACTTGCCACCTTGATTGGCACGTTATTCCTAAACTGGGTCCAGGCACAACCCTATCCCAATCGCGACATCACTTTTATCGTCCCTTATGGCCCTGGGGGTTCAACCGATCCCATTTCACGTCAAATTGCCAGTCAACTTGAACAAGCCTTCAAGGTAAACGTCAGTGTTGAGAATAAGCCGGGTGGCTCAGCCACTATTGGCACGGCTGCCGTGCTTCGCTCAAAACCCGATGGCTATACGCTTGGCCTCACGTCAAACAGCGTCTTGTCATACCAACCGCTTGTCAACAAATCAATCGTCTGGAAAAGTCCGGACGACTACCAATCCATCGTCAAACTCGTTGATTTGCCCGCGATTATTGCGGTTCGATCAGACTCGCCTATCAAAACCTTTGACGACTTTATGGAGACTGTTCGCAAGAATCCCGGAAAAATTCGAGCGGCCGTTTCTGGCTTTCGCACAACACCCGATCTTGCGATTCAAGAGTTAAACAAGATTGCTGGTGTCAAGATTGCAACAATCCCGTTTACGGGTGGTGGTGGCGAAGCGCTTGTCGCATTACTGGGCGGCCGAGTTGAAGCAAACGTTGGCTATGCGCCGACCATGCTGGCCCATGCTCAGGCCGGTTCAATACGTGTCATTGCCGCCTTTACAAAAGAAAAATACTTTGCCTTTCCGGAGGCAACCTCGGTCGTACAGGCTGGCTACAACGTAACCTTGCCGGCCTCGTATGGCATCGTTGCCCCAAAAGGGATGCCAGCCGACGTAAAAGAGAAAATCATCACCGCTTCGCTCGCCATCGGAAAAAGCCCTGAATTCGCTAAATTTGCTGAAAAACATGGCTTGGTTCTTGACGTCAAAGGCCCTCAGGGCATGGATGATGAAATGAACGAATACACCAGGATCTTCCGTGACCTGATCGTTTTTATGGATCAAAAGAAGTAAACGAACCAGAGGCTGCTAAATCCGAACAATACAGACCCGAATCGGGTCGTTCGGTCAGCTGCGAGTAAACTACGTGGTTAACTTGAAATCAACCACTATCTGGACACCCTCAAACTGTCGCACCTTACCGAAACCTCGCCTGTCGTCGCACCCTTTGATCAAGCACTCACGCCTGAGCAAGAGCATTTCAGTGAGCTTGTTAAACAAGCAGAACGCCTAACCCTCAAAATTAGGGGGTTACGCACCTTAGTCGATCAACACCGTACGGTTCACCAAACCACGCTAAAACCCTTGCAGCGGCGTCAGGAAACCCTTCGTAAAAGCATGGTGATCTGGCTAGATCAGCGGGTAGAAAAAGGCGGCCTACCGATCAGGCATCAAAAACTGATGCATCGACTGATATGCAAACTCGCGCTCGATTTTGCCTTAGCAGGCGACCACGACATGCGCACGCTTCACGATGCCCATAGCGATGAATCCTTAGCCGACATCCAGCAAGCCCAAGCACGCGAAGCTCAAGCCTATTTCGAACAAACAATGGGGCGTGCGCTCGAAGAAGATGAGCCCTTCGAAACCGTTGACGACGTGCTGCATGCCAAATTTGAACAACTACGCAAACAAGCCGAACAGCGCGAACGTCAAAAAGAAAAACGCAAAAATCAACGCACAAAAACTGCTAGCCAGTTACAAGCTGAGCAGTTACTGAACGATGCTCAAGGCGCACTGCGTACGATCTATCGGCAGCTGGCCAGCGCCGTGCATCCTGATCGAGAACACGATCCAGAAGAACGTGCCCGCAAGACCCAGCTTATGAGCGATGCGAATACAGCATACGGTCGTGGCGATCTACTCACCCTACTGCACCTGCAACTTGAGGCTAATCTGACTGAAGCCCAAATTGCCAGTAACCTTGCACACGACAAAATCGTGGCACTCACCGGCATCATTGCTCAACGCACACAGGGTATTCAACGTGAGTTACGCGATGTTGAACTCGATGCCATCAGTGAATTTGGGATGTCTCCTGCTGCAACCGTTAATGAAGCGTCTTTGAGTCGCCATTTAGCCACAATGCAACGACGCCTACATGCTGAAATCTCTGCAATCAAAAGTGATTTACTCACGGTACGCGAGGACGCGGGTCTTAAGCGTTGGCTCAAAGAGCAAGACGCCGAATAGGGCCGTACTCTATAGGCTCAAGAATCGCTTTATTGCCCCAAAGCTCGCTCAATCCGCTGGCGCGCAACGGTGGTTCGAGGCACTTTGAAATCAAACCAACTGCGCACGTCCTCTTCTAGCCCAAGGCCGTGCATATAGTTGTATATAGCTTTTCTGAGCCCGACGCCCAAGGCAGCGTTATCAACGCCGGTGGGATCAATAAACAGCACATCATTTTTTGCAAAACTAACTGGCGGTAAGGGCTTGAGCGTGACGCCATACTCTTGCGGATTGAGCCCGACAGGCGAGTGCACCGTGCATGTGAAGCGATGAAAAAATCCGCTTTGAATACAGCCATTGGCAAATAACTGACGAACATATTCAAGTGCATCAACCGTATCCTGCACTGTCTGAGTCGGAAATCCATACATTAAATAAGCATGCACCAAAATACCGGCATCGCTAAAGGCACGGGTGACGCGCGCGACCTGATCAACTGAGACCCCTTTTTTCATCAAGGTCAACAGTCGATCCGAGGCGACTTCTAAACCACCCGATACGGCAATACAGCCACTTTGAGCGAGTAGCTCACATAGCGCAGGTGTAAAGGTTTTTTCAAACCGAATATTGCCCCACCACGAAATACCGGTATCTCGTTTAATTAATTCGGTTGCCAGTGCTTTGAGTGATTTAGGCGGCGCCGCTTCATCTACAAAATGAAAACCTGTTTGGCGCGTCTCTTGCACAATCGCGTCAATACGATCAACTAATACCGTCGCCGAAGCACTTTCATAGCGACCGATATAGTCCAGACTCACATCACAAAAACTGCATTTCTTCCAATAGCAGCCGTGTGCGACAGTGAGCTTGTTCCAACGACCATCACTCCAGAGACGATGCATGGGATTCAGCATGTCGAGTAAAGACAGATAGCGATCTAAGGGCAAACCATCCCAGGTGGGCGTACCCACCTCTTCAAAGGGCACCTCAGGCTCGACCATATTGACGTACTGCACCGCCTGTGTTTGAGCGTCACGTAGATAGGTACGCACCAGACGTTTCTTTGAACGCTGCCCCTGCAGGTATGCCAAGAGCGACAGCAAAGGCCGTTCACCCGAATCTAGCGTCACATAATCGAAATAATCGAATACTCGAGGCTCAGTGAGTTCGCGCAGTTCGGTGTTCACAAAGCCACCACCTAACAGGGTCACAATGTTCGGATCAAAGGCCTTAACAGTCTGAGCAATACGAAACGCCGCATAGACAGAACCTGGAAACGGAACCGAAATAAGCACGACTGTTGGTTTGTGAAGATTCAGCGCTTCGTGCGTTAACAAAGCCAGCGTGTCATCAATCAAATTTTTTGGTGCGGCTAAGGCTTGCGCCAACGACTCGAAACTTGCCTGACTCGCCACCAGCGACTCAGCATAGCGAACAAATTCAAAGCGTGAATCAATCGCGTCTCGCAACAAATCAGCCAAATCATTCAGATAAAGCGTTGCGAGGTGTTTGGCTTTGTCATTTAGGCCAAGCGCACCAAAGGCCCAGGCTAAGGGATCACCCCCCTCGTCATCAACATAGACATCCAGGGGCGCAAAACGCGGTCCCTCTGGCAAGTACTGGCGACTGGCAATCCGATGCGCAAGTGTTGAGTCACGTCCTTGCAAAAAAGCGATCACCGGTTGAATCGTCGCAAAGTATTGCGCGCGCTGCGCCACAAAGGCCTCAATGGTCTCGGTATGCTGCGCAAGGGGCAAACGCTCAATCACGTCAGCAACCTGGGCGAGCCCCTCTCGCGATAACAAACGAAGTACCAGTGCCAGGGCCAAATCTTCTTGCACTGCTTCAAAGCCACGCGAACGCAAAAACCCCGTCAGATACGCCGTTGACGGATAAGGAGTGTTGAGTTGTGTCATTGGCGGGATGAGCGACAACACTCGAATTGGAAAATCAGGGCTCGCTGACGTCAAGAAACAGACCTGCAGATCGGCTAGAAGTTAGAGGAGATTTTCAGAAGTATAGTCTTCACGCAGATCTCTTCTGGACTATGTATTCGATTTGCCAGCCAAAGGGTCAGGCTCGGATAGAAATACCGTTTTAAGCTAGACTCTAAATAACGACAAAATGACCTCTTTTATGACTCAATCAGCCAAATTATCGCAAAGCGAACTCGATCAACTGCTTGGCTTTGCCAGCGACGAAGATCAGCCCATTGCTTACATGCAACGCACCCGCGATTGGTATCTAACCTTAGGTTATGGCAATCCGTATCGCTGGGCTCATTTTGCAGACGCGCCGTTTACCCCATTACGCAAAGCGATCAAAGACACTTGTGTCACGATCGTCACAACAGCCGCACCCTACCACCCTGACAAAGGCAATCAAGGTCCAGGCTCAACATACAACTCAGCTGCCAAGTTTTTTACCGTTTATTCGGGCGACACCAACAAAGATCACGATTTACGGGTATCGCACGTTGCGGTTGATCGCAAACATACAAGTATGAAAGACGCCAATACTTGGTTTGCCCTACCGATGCTGCGCGAACTCGCCCGGGAAAAAATAGTTGGCAAGATCGCGCCTTTTTTTTATGGCGCCCCAACAAATCGAAGCCAACGCCACACGATTGAGGTTGATGCACCTGAAGTGTTGAAGCGTTGCCGAGAGGATGGTGTCGAGGCTGTTATCTTGATTCCAAACTGTCCTGTCTGTCATCAAACTCTCAGCCTAATCGCCCGTCACCTTGAAGCCAATGG
Organism: Bordetella parapertussis; assembly: GCA_943331855.1. Classification (GTDB taxonomy): domain Bacteria; phylum Pseudomonadota; class Gammaproteobacteria; order Burkholderiales; family Burkholderiaceae_B; genus Zwartia; species Zwartia parapertussis_H. The sequence continues at coordinate 5,406 of CALQNE010000028.1, read as the reverse complement.
CATCCCGACGGTATTAATGGGCTGTGCCAAAGATATTGTCGAACATTGCGGTGTCCCAAGATTTTTATTTAGCGATTTTCCACTTGGCAATGCCGCTGGCAAACCGCATGATCCAGTCTCGCAACGCCAAACACTCGAACTCGCACTCAAAGTATTAGAGAGCGCGGTATCTGCTCGCACCACCGTACAGTCTCCTATTCGATGGAACGACTCGCACGTTTGGAAACTCGACTATGCCAATATCGAACGAGTGAGCCCCGCAGAGATCATTAAGCTCAAAGAAGAGTTTGATAAAGGGAAGGAAGTCGCGCAGAGCGTACGCGATCAACAGATCGCCACAACCTTCAAAGATTTAGCAAAAGATCATGTAGCCATTCAGCAAATTCTAGTGCGATTGAATCTTGCTCAAATGAATGAATCAATCAATAACACTGCACTGACTGGCGGTGTTTCGTCAAATATTTTTCACCTGACGACAGCGCGGGGACAGTACTGTTTAAAACAAGCACTCCCACAATTAAAAGTTGCTAAGCAATGGTTGGCGCCAGTCGATCGAGTCTTTGCTGAAATCGACTGGCTACAAACCGTTGAAAAGATTTCACCTCAGTCTGTCCCTCGAGTTTTGGGCGTTGATCAAGCCAGTAAAAGTTTTGTGATGCAATATCTTGGGCCTGAAAATCCAAACTGGAAGGCGGAGCTGCTAGCGAATCGAATCAATCCTCAGGTCGCCGCGCAGCTTGGAAAAATACTTGGGCAAATCCACGCCCAAACAAGTCTTCAAGAAGCTATCGCAAAACGCTTTGCGCATGATGACGCTTTTTATGCGATTCGACTTGAGCCTTATCTCGAAGAGGCGGCTCGGCAACACCCTCCTTTAAGCGCGCATTTAAAAGCGCTTATCGTTCGTACACAAGAAAATAAAAAGGTTTTGGTTCACGGTGACGTCAGTCCAAAAAATATTTTGCTTGCGCCCTCAGGGCCGATCTTGTTAGATGCTGAGTGCGCCTGGTATGGCGATCCAGCCTTTGATGTTGCGTTCTGCCTCAATCATTTTTTCTTGAAAGCAGCCCATTTACCAGAATCTTTGACCGCATTCTTAAAGTGTGCGCAAGATTTTTTGAATGCTTATCTACACGAAGTCACTTGGGAGTCTACTCAAGCGCTCGAAGAAAGAATCGTGACCCTGTTGCCTGGATTGATGCTTGCCCGTATTGATGGAAAATCACCTGTCGAATATCTTGCTGATACACCGGGCGCAAGCGTTCGCAAGCTTGCAATTGAATTTTTAACGCAAGACGGTCTTTCGTTTTCTACCATCCATACACGTTGGAGTCAGGAGTTTAATAAATGAGTCGGATTAAAAAGGTTCAGGCACGACGTATCTGGGATTCACGCGGGCGTCCGACCGTTGAAGTCGACATCGTTACTGACTCAGGGGCGCTTGGACGCGGCATTGCTCCCGCTGGCGCCTCTCGAGGTACCCGCGAAGCGCTTGAGCGACGCGATGGCGGATCTCGGTTTGGTGGGCTCGATGTCATGCAAGCGGTCCAAGGAATTCAAAATGAAATCGCACCAGCCTTAATCGGTCTTGACGTCACTGAACAAGAAAAAATTGACGCATTACTCATCGCGTTGGATGGTACAGCCGACAAATCACGCCTGGGTGGCAATGCACTGATCGCAACATCGTTAGCTGCGCTGCACGCCGCCGCAACACAGGCAAACTTGCCGCTCTGGCGCTATTTGGCCAAAGATGCCGCGGTTCAACTGCCTTTGCCGCAAATACAAATTTTTGGCGGCGGTGCCCACGCAGATCGTCGCGTAGACATTCAAGACTTTATGGTGATCGCCACGGGTGCACGAAGCTTTGCCCAGGCAATGGAAATGACCGCCGAAGTATATCGACACGCCGGTTTATTAATGAAAAAACGTGGTTCTTCTCAAGGCATCGCTGATGAAGGCGGCTGGTGGCCCGCGTTTGCACATAACGAAGAAGCATTAGATGTTTTAGTAATGTCAATCGAAGCCGCTGGCTTTATTCCAGGTCAAGACGTCAGCATTGCCTTGGATATTGCCGCCTCAGAATTTGGCAAAGGTGGCCGTTATACCCTGGGTCTTGAGAAAAAAGAACTTGATACCGACGGTTTGATTGAAAAGCTGTTGAACTGGCTGGATAAGTACCCCATTGTCTCGATCGAAGATCCGGTCGCTGAGGATGACCCGCGAGGGATGATTGCCTTTACCAAAGCGGCGTCAGATCGGGTGCAGATTGTTGGCGATGATTACCTTGTGACTAATGCCAAGCTCGTTGAAGAAGCCGCTCAACAAAAAGCCTGTAATGCAGTTTTGATTAAGCCAAACCAAGCCGGCACCATCACTGAGACATACGCAGCACTCAAAGCTGCGCAACAAGCGGGCTATGCAACCATCGTCTCAGCGCGCTCTGGTGAAACTGAAGATGTCGCCATTGTTCACCTAGCCACAGGCTGGAATGCCGGTCAATTAAAAGTTGGCTCGTTTGCACGCTCAGAGCGCATGGCCAAGTGGAATGAAGGAATTCGCGTTGAAACAACTGAACCTCATCCAGCAGGCTACGCCTGGCAGGCGTTAAAACGCACTTAGCGCCTTTGCCACCAGACTAACCCTGCACCACTCACAATAATGATCAGCATGCCGAACATGGTGAGGTCGTCGGGGATGTGTCCAAAGAACAAAAAAGATACCAACGAAGCAAAGACGATCTGCGCGTAACTAAAGGGTGCAAGCATTACGACAGAGCCATGCCGATACGAGTAGGTCAACAGTAGGTGACCAATCGTGGCGATCGCACCGCCGACTAACATCAGCATGAAATCATAGAGGGTGGGTGTTTGCCAAAAATACCAAACCAGCATACTCATGATGGCGGTACAAAATAAGCCGGTAATAAAGTTCGTTGAAACAATATGGTCTGTCGTGAGTAGGCGACGCGTCAGTAACTGATAAATCGCCATACTGAAAGCCCCCGTTAAGGGCAACAAAATCGCCGGGGTAAACAAGGCGCTGCCTGGTCGCACAATTACTAACACCCCAACCAAACCGCTACCGACAGCCACCCACTGTCCAACTGTAATTTTTTCTTTCAGAATTTTTCCTGCAAACCAGGTGAGCAGCATTGGCGATAAAAACACAACGGCCGTAGCCTCGCCAATTGGCACGTAGAGCAAACCGATGACAAAGCTCACACTCGCCGCCAACATGCATGCGCCACGGGCAAGTTGCAACTTGAGCTGTTTTGTATGAAAAATTGTTAAGCCCATGCGCGGCCCAAAGACGGCTGCCGTCAAGCTGATCTGAATGAAAAAACGCATCCACACGACCAAAATCGGTGAGTAAAAAAGCGTTAAGTACTTAGAGATGCCGTCTTGGCTCGAGAACAACATACACGAGAGCAAGATCAACAAAATGCCGTACAGCGGGCGTTGTGGGTCGTTCAAATGCGGCTTCAGCAAGGAGTGTGCTTCTAAATCGTTGATATTGAATGATTTATTAATGCACGATGCCTGCTATGGTAACCCCAATTGCAGGTAAGATTTACTTAATCAAAATTAACCTTCTGTGCTACCTAATATTTGCAATAACGGCCTGAGTGATCTCAGCGGTATTACTTTTACCTCCAAACTCAGCTGGCCTGACGATGTTATTCGCAAACGATATTTCAACACCCCGTTGAATCGCGAGAGCCCCGTCCAACAAACGAGGATCATCATGGCGGTCACTCAACCACTCAAGCATCATCGCCACCGACAAAATCATCGCCGTTGGGTTCGCAATACCTTTGCCCATAATGTCAGGTGCGGTGCCGTGCGCTGGCTGAAACAATCCATGATGGTCACCGATATCACCCGAAGGTGCCATTCCCATGCCACCCACTAACCCCGCTATCAGGTCAGACAAAATGTCGCCAAACATGTTTTCAGTGACTAAGACGTCGTAAGCCCAGGGCTTAAGCACTAAATTCAACGCCATGGCATCGACATAAGCGCTATCGGTTGTTATCGCCGGATACCGCTTGGCACATGATTCAAAAATCGTGCGCCAGAACGCCATCGACTGAAACACATTGGCCTTATCAACACTGGTGACATGGCCAGACCCGCCTTTCTTTTTACGCAACTCAGCTAATTTCAATGCAAACTCACAGACGCGCGTCGTGCCCGTTCGAGTGATTTTCATTGTGTCGTACACCGCTTCGTCACCCTCGGCACGACCTCGTCCGCGAGAATAAAAAAGCCCTTCTGTATTTTCTCGAATCAAGACCAAATCGATCTTACTGGCCAAGGGATTTGAAAGTGGCACCGGCAAGCCCGGAAACGTACGAATGGGACGCACGCCCGCATAAAGATCGAGGGCGAAGCGTATATCAAGCTGCGGAATAATCTCGGTGCCATCAGCACCTCTCACGTGCGGCAAACCCATCGCACCAAACAAAATCGCATCCGCCGCCCGACAGGCCGCTAACGTGCTCTCAGGCAAAGACTCGCCTGAATCAAGATAGTGTTGCGCCCCGGCAGGATAGGTGCGTGTATCAAACACCACACCAATCTGTTTTTGAATAGCCTCTAAAACAGCCAGAGACGCGCTCATCACCTCACGGCCAATACCGTCGCCTGGCAGCACCGCGATCTGATACGTCTTTTTCATTTAAATACCAACTCAATCAAGTAGGGATTCGATACACGCGAATGGCGTTATCCGCAAAAAGCTTTTGCTGATCACTCAACGAAAGATGCGCAACGGCTTGCTTAAATTGTGTAAAGACATAATCCCAACTGCCTTTCAAACTATCGACCGGAAAATTCGACGCAAACATACAACGATCCACTCCGAATAAATCAATGACTTCTTTAATGATCGGGCCATTTTCTTCCAAGGTCCACGGACGATCAGCCACGCAAAGCCCTGAGATTTTGCACGTGACATTAGGCCTCTTTGCAAGGGCTTGCATCCCCTTACGCCACCCAGCCATCGAAGCTTCATCACGATGCCAGGGGTATCCGGTATGGTTGAGTACCATTGGCAACTCAGGTAGCTGAGCGGCCACTTCAGCGCCCTCTTCCAGATGCCACCAAGGCAGTCTCAAATCAAGCGAGAGCTTGTATTTTTGTAAAAGTTCTAAACCTTTCAGCCACTTCTGATCTTGCATACTTCGCGGCTGACCGCGCACACTGTCGCCCGGTTTAGCGCCAATGATTGGCTTGGTACGAATCCCACGTACCAACTTGAACGAGGCTTGCTGTGCAAGAATTTCTTCGGCATTGGGCGTATCCACCCAAGCATGCGCCACAATAACGCTTGGCAGACCATAGGTTTCATTGACCTTTGTAAAAAATTCAGTCTCTGGCACTTGCTGATTGCGATCACACT